>JAGLEW010000129.1 GCA_023144875.1 Methylococcales bacterium | reverse complement strand
ACGACATTGACATCACGGGTTAATATAATTGTTTCTCTTTCAGTTGACATCAGCTTTACCCTTGAAAATACGTTTGCGCGTTGATGGTTTGGGCGGTCACCCCTATACTTTCATCGCTAAATAAATAAGGATAAATTGATTTTAACGACGCCATTTTAGGTAAAAGTGTTTTATCTTCCGCAGGATACGCTCGTTTGCGTAAAGGACTATCAACCACTCCAGGAATCAAGGTATTGACCCTGATTTTCCCCACACCTTCCAATTCTTGCGCTAAAATTTTAGAAAATGCTTCCAATGCAACTTTAGAAACGCCATACGCACCTGCATAGGCAAGGGTTTGTTGTGCCGAAGCATCAGAGGTAAAGACAATGGAGGCATGCTCACTTTTTTGTAATACGGGTAATAACACGCGTGTTAATAAAAAAGGGGCGTTTAAATTAACATTTAAGGCATCACCCCATGCTTTGGTGTCATGATTAGCTATCGGGGAAAAAGCGTTGAATTCAACGGCAGAATGCAAAACCCCTTGAATCGAACCGTATTTTTCAAGCAATATAGTGGCGAAATCTTCATACTGAACTTCGCTCGCGCCTGCTAAATCAAACGGGTATAAAATAGGGGTGGTAAACCCTTTTTCCACAATCGCATCATAAGCTTTTTCAAGCTTTGGGATGCTTTTATCTAACAAAATAACCACGGCGTTTTGTTCTGCAAGCGCTAAGGCGGCCGTGCCTCCTAATCCTCCACCTGCACCTGTGACTAAGATAACCTTATCTTTTAAGGTCATAATACTGTTTTTATCCATGCTTTAATCTCTGTTGGGGCTGTTAATAATGCCTCCGCTCCCCATGTTTGAGGACGATCTTTAGGGGTTAAATACCCATAAACCGCCGCCAAAGTTTTCATGTTGACCGATTGCCCCGCCATCATATCGTGCTTTGCATCACCAATATAAACACAGTTTTTAGGGTTTACTCCCGCTTGCTCGCATCCTGCTAACATGGGTTCAGGATGTGGCTTACTGTTTGAGGTGGTATCCCCACTAATAAGACAAGCCACTCGTTCAGTTATATTAAGCGCATGCGCTAAAGGCTCGGTAAAGCGTTTTTGTTTATTAGTAATCACGCCCCATTTCAAACCATTTTGTTCGATAAAGCGCAGTGTTGCTTCAATGCCGTCAAAAAAACCACCGTAACGTAAAATATCAGTTTCATAATGCAAGAGCATAGTTTTTAAAATTTCAGCCTCAGTTTTTTGGGTGGTTTTTAGGTCTGATTGTTTAATCATAGCACCTGCGCCGTGCGAGATATACGGGGTAATTTTTTTGCTATCCACCGCCTCAAAACCATGCACATTCAAAGCACTGTTTAAACAGGCGATTAAATCAGGGGCGGTATCAACCAACGTGCCATCAAGATCAAATAAAACACATTCTAAATAAAACGCCATCTAAATAGGACGTTGATAGGCAGCGATATAATTTACATCCACATCTTTGCCCAAATGAAATTGTTTGGTTAAAGGGTTGTATTCAATTCCCACCATACCGCGTAATTCCAAGCCTGCGGTACGAGCTGAGGCGCTTAGTTCTGAGGGCTTAATAAACGTTTTATAACTGTGTGTTCCTTTCGGCAACATCCGTAAAACATATTCAGCCGCGACAATTGCCAGCACATAAGCTTTAGGTTGACGATTAAGCGTTGAAAAGAACACCATCCCCCCTGGTTTGACTAATTTTGCACACGCTGAAATAACCGACCCTGCATCAGGAACATGTTCCAACATTTCCATGCACGTTATATGATCAAATTTTTCAGCATGTGTTTCAGCCAATGCTTCGACACTGATTTTTTTATATTTTGCACTAACCCCTGATTCCAGTCCATGTAAATCAGCAATATCAATTAATTCTTCACTGAGGTCAATCCCTAAAGCATTCGCCCCATTTTTAGACAAACCTTCGGTTAAAATACCACCACCACAGCCCACATCAATCAGTTCTTTTCCATCAAGCGCGGCGTATTCCTTAATAAACTGTAATCGCAAAGGATTTACATCATGTAAGGTTTTGAAATCTCCCTGCGGATCCCACCAGCGCTCTGCTTGAGAGCCAAATTTATTAATTTCATCTAAATGTACGTTATCTGTTATCATGGCAATATGGCATTCGTTTTTCTTAATGAAAGCATAGTTTACTCTATTACCGACTTAAGTAGAAAGCCAATAGAATAAAAACTTACCCCGCCCTATATACCCAATAAATCCTTACCAAATTAACCACAACTCATGCCTAAACGCATGGTTTACCTTGCCCATAATATAAGTCGAACAATAAACTTTTCCAAATTTTATGAAATTTACTCTAAAAAATACTGATGGACATGCGCGCCGTGGTCAGCTTGAATTTGAACGCGGTACGATTCAAACCCCCATGTTCATGCCTGTAGGCACCTATGGCACTGTAAAATCCCTCACCCCTGAAGATCTTAAAGGCATAGGCGCACAAATTATTTTAGGCAATACTTTTCATTTAATGTTGCGCCCGCAAATGGATGTTATTAAAGCCCATGGAGATTTGCACGATTTTATGCACTGGGATAAACCTATTTTAACCGACTCAGGGGGCTTTCAAGTCTTTAGTTTAGGCGCATTACGAAAAATTACCGAAAAAGGTGTCACCTTTAAATCCCCCATTAATGGCTCAAAAATTTTTATGGGACCCGAAGAGTCCATGCAAGTTCAGCGCGATTTAGGCTCAGATATTGTGATGATTTTTGATGAGTGCACGCCCTATCCTGCAAGCTACCAAGAAGCGGCAGAGTCTATGCGCTTGTCATTAAGATGGGCGAAACGCAGCAAAGACGCTCATGGTGACAATCCTGCGGCCTTATTTGGGATAGTTCAAGGGGGAATGTACGACCCTTTGCGTCAAGAATCGTTGAAGACTTTAATTGATATTGGCTTTGATGGTTACGCCATTGGTGGCTTGTCTGTGGGCGAACCTAAAGAAGAAATGATGGCAACCTTAGAAGGCTTACACACCCAAATGCCATCCGACAAACCACGTTATTTAATGGGGGTTGGCACGCCTGAAGATTTAGTCGAATCAGTACGACGGGGGATTGATTTATTTGATTGCGTAATGCCAACCCGCAATGCACGAAATGGACACCTTTTCACTTCAACAGGGGTGATTAAAATTCGCAACAATAAATATCGTCTTGATACCCGCCCTTTAGATGAATCCTGCGATTGCTATACCTGTCAAAATTATTCAAGAGCCTATTTAAAGCATCTTGATAAATGCCACGAAATGCTCGGAGGACGATTAAATACCATCCATAATTTATATTACTATTTAAATTTAATGAATGATTTACGCGAGGCAATTAGCCAACAAAAGCTCGAAAATTTTGTGAAAGAATTTTACTATCAACAACAAAAAAGCGTACCAACTGTGTCATAATGGAACGTTTTATTGATGTTTTATCAATAAGCTATTTTAATAATAATATTATAAGGTAAGGTTCATGAGTTTTTTTATTTCAGATGCAATTGCGGCAGGCGAACCTGCCAGCCAGCCTGGTATCGAAGGCATGTTATTTCCATTGGCCATTTTAGCCTTCTTTTATTTCATGTTCATTCGCCCACAATCTAAAAAATCGAAAGAACAAAAATCGATGTTAGAAGCTCTAAAAAAAGGTACTGAAGTGGTTACCAGCGGCGGTATTTTAGGTAAAGTGGCTGAAGTTGATGAAAATTTTATCAAATTAGAAATTGCTGAAAATAATTTTATTCAAGTACAACGCCATGCCATTGCCAACATGATGCCTAAAGGTACCTACAAAGCTGTGGGCAAAAAGTCCGCTAATTTAGCAAAAGCCAAAAAATTCTAACCGCCCTATTATAATATAGAGTCACCCTCTTTATCTGCTGGAATCACTATGCAAAACCATTTCCCTTTATGGAAAAATTTGATGATCCTGATGGTTTTTGCCATCGGAACACTTTATGCCTTACCTAACTTGTTTGGCAATGACCCATCCATACAACTTGCCTCCAGCGCTACGACCAAACTAGACCAAAAACAAGCCGATGCTATCAAGGCTGAACTGGATAAAGCGGGATTACCCATTAAAGAGTTTGAATTTAAACGCAATAAAGTCTTGGTGCGTTTTAATAATACCGACGATCAATTAAAAGCCTCTGACTTACTTAAATCCAAACTCGGTAATAATATTACAACGGCATTAAATTTAGCCCCTGCAACCCCATTATGGTTGCGAGCTTTTAATGCTAGTCCCATGTATTTAGGCTTAGATTTACGCGGCGGAGTACATTTTTTATTAGAAGTAGATATGCCTGCGGCCATTAAGCAAGCGGAAGAACGTGCCTATATGGATGTCAAAGCCGCCTTAAGATCGCATAAAATTTATTACAAGTCGGTGACCAAAGAGCAAGGTAAAATTAAAGTCATCTTAAAAAACTCAGAAGATAATATTGCCACCCAAAGCTTTTTAAATAGTGATTTTCGAGAGCTATCCATGACCGAAGCGTCAGACGCCGAAAACACCTTACTGCTAAGTCTTTCTCAGAAAAAACAACAAGACATTAGAGAATTTGCTTTAGATCAAAACATGACTACCTTGCGTAACCGTGTTAATGAAATCGGTGTTGCAGAGCCTGTGATTCAACAACAAGGCGACAATCGGATTGTAATACAGCTTCCTGGTATACAAGACACCACGAAAGCTAAAGAAATTTTAGGTAAAACCGCCACCTTAGAATATCGTTTAGTCGATGTTGAACATGATGTTCAAACCGCTGTAAAAGGCTTACCTGTTATCGGAAGCCGTTTGTATCATGAAACCGACGGTAACCCTATTTTATTAAAACGCCGTGTTATCGTCACAGGGGCTGAAATCGTGGATGCCGCTTATACCATGGATGAAAATAACTCACCCGCTGTCTCAATTAGCTTAAATGGGATTGGCGCTAAAAAAATGGGGAAGCTCACTCAGAAAAATGTGGGTAAACCAATGGCGGTCGTCTTTATTGAATACAAAACTAAAAAGCGTATCGTGAATGGCGTTAAAAAAGAATTTAAAGAAAAAATTGAAAAAGTGATTAGTGTTGCCACCATTCAAGGGGTTTTCAGTAAACGTTTTCAAACCACAGGTTTAGGCAGCCCTGAAGAAGCTCGAACCTTATCCTTATTATTAAGAGCAGGCGCGCTAGCTGCTCCCGTTGATATTATTGAAGAACGTACCGTAGGGCCAAGCCTTGGACAAGATAATATTGATAAAGGCTTCAACTCTGTGATGGTCGGTTTAGCCTTAGTTTTAGTCTTTATGTTGGTTTATTATCGGGTCTTTGGTTTTGTCGCAAACATCGCCTTAGCCTTTAATTTAGTGATTATCATCGCTGTACTCTCTATGATACAAGCGACCTTAACCTTACCTGGTATCGCAGGTATCGTATTGACGGTTGGAATGGCGGTTGATGCCAACGTATTAATTTTTGAGCGGATTAAAGAAGAAATTAAAAGCGGTAACACCCCGCAGTCCAGTATTTTCCTAGGCTATGAAAAAGCTTTTTCAACTATTTTTGATGCCAATATCACCACTTTATTAGTTGCACTGGTATTATTTGGTTTCGGAACAGGCCCTATTAAAGGCTTTGCTATTACCTTATCCATTGGTATTTTAAGCTCCATGTTTACCTCTATTCTCGGCACACGAATGCTGATTAATATATTGTATGGCAATCGTCGTATTGAAAAACTTTCACTTTAATTTTTAGGGCAACTAAATTATGTTTAAACAAGATATTAACTTTTTAAATAAACGAAAAATTGCCATGATTTTTTCGGCGATTTTATTGATAGCGTCGATTGCATCACTGGCGATTCAAAACTTAAAGCTGGGTATTGATTTTACAGGGGGTACTTTAGTAGAGCTTGGCTACCAAAAATCAGCCGATTTAACACATATCCGTGAAGCCTTAGAAAATAATGGTTTTGATGATGCAACCGTACAAAATTTTGGCACCACCAAAGATGTTTTAATTCGCCTCAAACCCAAAGAAGGTATGAGTAATGCCAAATTAAGCGCCCAAGTTTTAGAAATACTCAACAAAGATAGTAACGAAAAAATTACGGTAAGACGGGTTGAGTTTGTCGGGCCTCAAGTCGGTGATGAACTCGCCCAAGATGGTGGATTAGCCCTACTCTGGTCAATGTTTGGTATTTTAATTTATGTCGCATGGCGTTTTGAATATAAATTTGCGCTAGGCTCAGTGGCGGCGCTGTCCCATGATGTTTTAAT
>JAGLEW010000128.1 GCA_023144875.1 Methylococcales bacterium | reverse complement strand
GATTCTCCCCAAGAAATCATGAATATTTCGCTTAACCAAACCTTAAGCCGTACCTTAATGACTTCCGTTACTACCGCATTAGTCTTAGTTGCATTAGCAATGTTGGGCGGTGAAATTATTCACAATTTTGCCTTGGCGTTATTAGTCGGAGTGGGTATCGGAACGTACTCCTCTATTTTTATTGCCAGCCCTGTGGTATTAAGCTTAGGCATCACCAAAGAAGATCTAATGGTGCCTGTTGTTGAAGGGGCTGATCTTGATGGGATGCCTTAATTATTATGAAATTAATCTTTAAAAAACTAAACCCTAATGCCATTATTCCATCCTTCGCACAACCAAGTGACGCAGGCATGGATTTATATGCGATTGAAGATAAAGAAATTTTAGCCCATGAAACCGCCTTAATTGGAACAGGACTTGCGGTTCAGCTTCCAGAAAATACCGAAGCACAAGTGCGCCCTAAAAGTGGCTTAGCACTTAAACACAGCCTTACAGTACTTAATACCCCAGGAACCATTGATGAAGGCTATCGCGGCGAAATAGGCGTGATTTTAATCAATCATGGCAAACACAGCTATTACGTCACTAAAGGTCAAAAAATAGCCCAATTGGTGGTAAAACCAACCTTACGACTTGAAATAGAAGTACACGATCGTTTATCAAATACCCAAAGAGGCGCGGGCGGTTTTGGTTCAACTGGACTCAACAAATAACCCACTGTCAGCGATTGAGCCATAAGATATGAAACCGTACCTACAACTTTTAGATAAAATTTTAGCCGAAGGCACGCTTAAAAGTGACCGAACAGGCAGTGGCACTTACTCGGTTTTTGGTCATCAAATGCGGTTTGATTTGGCGAAAGGCTTCCCACTGTTAACCACGAAAAAAATCCAGCTAAAATTAATCATTCATGAATTATTATGGTTTTTACAAGGCGATACCAATTTAGCCTATTTAACCAAAAATAACGTTAAAATATGGGATCAATGGGCGGATGAAAAAGGCGATTTAGGCCCCCTTTATGGCGCACAATGGCGCTCATGGGCGATGCCAAATGGGGAAGCTATTGACCAAATATCACAGCTTATTCAGCAACTAAAACAGAATCCTAATAGCCGCCGAATGATTGTTTCTGCTTGGAATGTTGCGGATTTGCCCGATGAAAGTATCAGCCCCCAAGCCAATGTAAAACAAGGAAAAATGGCACTGGCTGCCTGTCATACCTTATTTCAGTTTTATGTCGCCGATAATAAATTATCGTGTCAATTATACCAACGCAGTGGCGATACCTTTTTAGGCGTTCCGTTTAATATTGCCAGCTACGCCTTATTAACGCACATGATTGCGCAACAATGTGGTTTTGAACTCGGTGATTTTATATGGACGGGCGGCGATGTTCATCTTTATACCAATCATATTCAACAAGCCAAACAACAACTGCAACGAGACCCTAAAACCTTGCCGCGTTTACATATAAAGCGTAAACCTGAGTCAATTTTTAATTATAACGCCGAAGATTTTGAATTGTTAGGATACGACCCACATCCACATATCAAAGCTTCGGTTTCCATTTAAACCCATTTTTTTATCAAAACTTGAAGGAGTTTTAACAACATGGCACTAGAACGTACTTTTTCCATCATCAAACCAGATGCAGTCGCTAAAAATGTTATCGGACAAATTTACAGCCGCTTTGAAGCCAAAGGTTTGCGCATTGTCGCGGCAAAAATGCTTCAATTATCAACA
>JAGLEW010000127.1 GCA_023144875.1 Methylococcales bacterium | reverse complement strand
CTTTTAAGGCACAGGAATGCGGCAAAGACTTAGAAGGTAAAGACGACTTTAAAGTCGTACAAGCAGGAGTACCCGCAAAAAGTAATGCCATCATTACAGAGGTATCTTGTAGAAATTTACGACGATTTTGATTCATAACATCCTCTTTTTTCGCACTTAAAACCGCTAGTGTTTCATATTTTTAGTCTGCAAACCACTTTCTTTTTTTCAGAATTTTTTTCTAACGATCAATGCCGCACTCGCTCGTCTTTCTGGGAAAATAACGTTACCATGATAGGCTTTCAACATTAAAAATAAGCGAGTTAATATGTCCCAAACCGTCTTAATCACGGGTAGTAATCGAGGTATTGGTTTAGCCCTGTGCCAACAGTTAAAACACAAAGGGTTTCATGTCATTGCGACCTGTCGGCAACGCTCAAACGCATTAGTCGCATTGGAGATTGAAATTATTGAAAACGTTGATGTCAGCGATCAAAAAAGTTTATTGAGTCTTGCCAAGCATTTATCGGGTCGGAAGCTCAGTTGGCTGATTAATAATGCGGGTATTGCCAATGGTATTTCAATGGATCGCCTTAATGAGGACAGTATTGTCAGTTGCAAACGTATGTTTGAGGTGAATAGTCTTGGGCCGTTATTAACCACTCAAGCGTTGCGTGATAATATGACCGAGGGCAGTAAAGTGGGGATTATTACCAGCCGTATGGGGTCGATGGATGATAATGATTCGGGTGGCAGTTATGGCTATCGGATGTCAAAAGCTGCCGTAAATGCGGTCGGGAAATCGCTGTCGGTGGATTTAAAACCACAAGGCATTGCGGTGGCAATTTTGCATCCTGGTTGGGTAAAAACTGATATGACTAATCACAGTGGTTTGATGGAGGTGGATGAATCCGCCTTAGGATTAATTGCCCGAATGGAGGCGTTAACACTTGAAAATACGGGCAGTTTTTGGCACAGTAATGGTGAATTATTACCGTGGTAAGCATCTTTAAACCCATTGAGGTTCCTACGCTTTTTTACGCAGGAACCACTCGTTATTTTATTGTAATTTTTTATAATACAATAATTTAAAACTTGGATTTTTTGATTCAGTGGCAATTAATTTTAACTGTGCGACATACGCTTCAGAATCGCCCGTGTCGCTATTAATAACCAATGGAAATTCAAGCAACATGGTATTGGATGAATAATAAGGCATTGCTTTTAATAATGAAAAGTCCGTGACCTCTCTTTCGTCTAAGCTGGTTACGTCATAAATTCCCTCGCCCATATCTTGTAATTCTGCCGAATAAAAAACAGGCGTTTGCCCTTCTTCATCAACGCGAACATAAGGAATATTCACCACGCCCGTTTTTCCTGAAAAAGTCAGTTTTTCTTGAAGCGGATAACCATCGGTTAAGGTTCTCATAAACGCAATTAACGCACTAATATCATCCTCCGTTAGTTTTAAATCACCTAACTCTTCGGTGTTCATATTCTCAGCCACTTCAGGTGTTGGCCATTTACTGTCAACATCACGGGTATTATAAAAATCGACCACTTCTCTTAAAGATGAAAAAACACCATTGTGCATATAAGGGGCTGTTTTCGCTATATTTCGTAAGGTAGGGACTTTGAATTTACCCTTATCCGCATCATCATCCGTTTTAATGGTCTCACCTAAACCAATATCTATAAAATCAGTGCCTTTTAAGGCTAAAATTTCAGGGTTAGACGGTACTCCTAAATTATCGTAGCTAAAATCGGTAAATAAAGGGTTAAGTTCCGTTGTTCTTGAGGTGCTATGACACGCACCACAGTTGCCTTTGGTTTCATCTTCAAAAACCGCTAAACCGTGTAATTCATGTGGGGATAATTCAACCAAACCATCTAAATAATAATCATATTTTGAGCTAAATTGGTTAAAACTTGGACTGTTCTCAAAGGCAACAATTGCTCGAGCCAATTTATTATAAGCATCGTCACTGTCTTCAAACACTTTCTCTCCATACACCGCTTTAAAAAGCTCAGAGTATTTAGAGTCCTTGATTTTTTTAATAACGCTTATCGCATCAGCATTGTTCATTTCATCGGGGTTTAACAACGCATGTTTAGCCTGTTCCGTTAAATCAGCCACACGACCATCTAAAAATTGCCCCCCCGTGTAAAGTGTGGTTTTTTTATCAAAATGAAAACTGGGGATAAAAGCCGAATAGGCGATAGAAGGGGTGTTTCGTGAACCTGTTTTACCTCGAGCAACCCCAAATGAAACAGGCGAGCCTTTAATGGGATCACTTAATGAGGTTTTAATATCATGACAACTGGCACAAGACTGACCAGCAGGCGATGATAAATTGGTATCAAAAAATATCTTTTTACCCAATTGTTGTTCGAGGGTAAGTTCCAATGTTTCGGATAAATTAAGCTTTGCGATTTCAACGCCTTTTATTTCATCAGCCATGCCTATTTGACAAAGTCCGACAAGACTCATCGCCGTCAAGGATTGAATAATCTGTTTGCGAATAATCATGTGTTTACTCCTTTAATGTAAAAATAATATTTGATGGCAAATATCTAAAACCGAAATAGTTTTTTGAATGCCTAATAATCTTATTTAATTACATCAAGATGTAAGTCTTGCTTTACAGATATTTCTTTGAAATTTTCACCTAATACCTAGACTGAGTCACTTTTTTTAAATAATTATGCCTTTTTTTTAAAAGTTTTAAAATATATTAACTAGAATTCTTGGCGGGCTTTAAATTATCAGAATGCAAACCACACTCTTTTTTAGTGATATTCTCCCACCACCATCGCCCTTCTCTTTCATGTTGATTAGGCAATACAGCTCGTGTACACGGCTCACAGCCAATACTAATAAACCCATGTTTGTGTAAAGGGTTAAAAGGAACTTGATACGCATCTATATAATCCCAAACTTGTTCTGAACTCCAATTTAATAAGGGGTTAAATTTTATCAATCCTTTATTTTCTAACGAAAAAGTTGTGTCAATTTGTACTTCTGGAAGACTTTGGCGTGTATCCAAGCTTTGGTCTTTTCGCTGCCCTGTAATCCATGCGTCCAGTTGTGATAATTTTCGACGCAAAGGCGCTACTTTACGAATACCACAACATTGCTGATGCCCCTCTTCGTAAAAACTAAACAGCCCTTTTTCCTTCACCATTGCTTCAAGCACCATTGCATCAGGGCTTAAACAATCAATTTTAATTTTATAATGCTGGCTGACCTGCTCAATGAAACGATAGGTTTCAGGGTGTAGTCGTCCTGTATCCAGAGAAAAAACCTGTATATTTTTTTTCATCTGCAAGGCCATGTCGATTAAAATCACATCTTCAGCACCACTAAATGAAATCGCAATATTTTCAAACGCATCTAAAGCGGTTCTTAAAATTTTACGAGGGCTTTTATCAAGTAATTCAGTTTGTAATTGCGTTATCATAATCTGTTTTTGGTAGTGGAAATCACGTTAATAGCCTTTGTTAAGAAGAGCATTTAATCGGCGTTCTTTAGAATAAAGTGCATCTCGTACTCGATTTCTTTCGCGGTCTAGATCATGAATTTCGACCCTAATTTGTGAGCGTTTTTCATCACTTAGATTCGCATCAAGAAGACTTTTTTCTTCATAAGATAAGCGTTTATCCACATTTTCTAGATTTTTTTTATCTTGATAAACATCATAAGCCATTTGGTTATAACGTAAAAAAGCAGGATGAATCTCAGAAGGGCAGACCGATCGATAACGATAACCTCTTAAACCAAGATCAACCGCATTATCCAATTGACAATAATCATCAAGTCCTTGTTTTCGCCCCGCATTATAGGCTTCACGATCTATGCCAATTCCATATTTAGTACACGATTCTTGGTGTTCCGCGAGACGTTTAAAGGTTTTCCCTTCGCGCCCATCTTGCTTACCTAAGTCAAACCACGCCCCTTGCATACAATCTTCTTGGCTTAACGTCGCACAACTACTCAACAATAAAAAAGGAATGAGTCTTAAAAAAATACCCCTTAAAGCCATCATTTTTACCCCCTTTTAGTTCATACCAGGAAAGGCCATGACTCTTTTAATGGTTAAATTTGGAAAAGAAGTCACAATTTGCACTTTAAAATCAGGAAAAGATTCCACAGATTGCCACTCTCCACAATTACTAGGAAACGAATCCACCATCTTTACCTTTATATCAGGAAATGAACTGACGTATTGAATCTTAATATCTGAAAAAGAATTCACAAACTGAACTTTTCCGTAAAGCTTAACCCCATTTAAAGAACAGAATTGATTACCATCTGCATTTAAATTAATGTTAGGGGCAAATAATAAGACAATCATAAGTAAAAGTTGAATAATCATTTTTTTTGCTTCCCTTTATAGCCTTCACCCGTTCCTAGCAAGGCAGAAATTATGTTTTTTTGTATTTCTGATGAGCCTGAAAATAAACGGCTGGCAACGGCATCTTGAATTAACGTGTTCATTTTATGTGTTTCTAACAACCCTGCTGCCCCCATGATGTGTACCGCATCCAAACTTGATTGTAAAAAAGCTTCGGATGCATACAATTTAGTTTCAGCACTCACAAGGCTAATTCGTTTTTTTTGTATTTTTAAGGTTGCACACTCTCTAAGCCATAAATTAATCGTATCAAGTCGTAATTTCATCTCAGCAATTTTATGACTGATCGCCTGATTTTGTCCTAAAAATTGACCTTTTATTTGACGTTCTCGGCTATAGCTTATAACGGTTTTTAATTGCCATTCCATAATGCCACTCAACCCTGCAAAAATAAAAGCCCGCTCAAGCTCTAAGGCACTTTGTATCATCATGCCCCCACCTCCTATTCTGCCAACTTGTCGCCCAAGTGGGATTAAACAATTATCAAGTACCACTTCACCCATAGTCGCCAAAGCACACCCGTCTACCGAATAATCATCCGTAAAGACGACATTTGCATCGTCTCGCTTTACTAAAAAAGCGGTTAATTTATGCTCTACTTGGGCATAAATCATTAACATATCAGCAATAGGTGCATTGGTAATAAAACGTTTATGGCCATTTAAGACAAAGCCTTTTTTAGTCAACGTCGCCGTCGTCGTTAAGGCATTAATATCAGAGCCTGCCAAAGGTTCTGTAATCGCATGACCTGCAATCATATCACCTGATAATAAACGAGGTAACCAACGCTGTTGTTGTGCATCTGAACCATAATTAATCAACGGAAAAATAGCACCCCATAAATGCGCATTTAACGACAGGATTAAACCACTGTCTAAACAGTATTGCCCTAATTGTTGATGAACGCTCATTAATGCAAGAAAATCATCTCCATGACCACCTTGTTGAACCGTAACCGCATGGCGTAAAAAACCGCTGTTAGCACAATATAAAAATCGTGAGCGCGAGGATTTTTTATCCCCTGCGACAGGTAAGTCATTAAAATCATACCTCATCATGATACAAATAATTTCTCTAACGTTAAATAATCCATTTTGCCATTTGATAACAGCGGTAATTTTGTTAATACTTTAAATTTAATCGGGCACATATAGGCAGGCAAATGTTGCTTTATAGTTTTAAAAATAACGCTTAATTCAGCCTGTGGGTAAAGTTTAAAAATAGCCACTAATTGCTGTCCGCCATTAACAGTTTTAATACCCATAACCACACACTGTGCTACTCCATCAATTTGGTGAATAACCGTTTCAATTTCAGCAGGTTCTATTCGGTATCCTGAACATTTTAACATTCGATCTAACCGTCCATGATAACAATATTCCCCATTTTCGTTATAGGAAACTTTATCCCCTGTTGCATAACATTGATTTAATACGCGCGCTTTTAATTGACCCTGCTGCCAATACCCAGAAAAATTATTGTCACTTTTAACCCATAATTGTCCGTCTTTAGTCATTGATAATTGGGAATTACCTGCAGGCAGTCCGATAGGAATATTTTTTTTTACGTCTAACCGTTTTCTATCAACTTCCCAATAACAACAGACATTCGTTTCGGTAGGGCCATATAAATTGTACAAACGAACATCAGGCAATAACTGTGCAAGTTTAATCAATTCAGCCGTTGGAAAAACTTCCCCAGCAAATAAAAGTTGTCTTAATGCGGGAAGAGACCTCTCAATGAGATGACCTTTTAATCCCATAAATATGAGTAAAGAGGGTACGGTATAAAAGGTAGTAATTTGTTGTTGAAGCAACCATAAAGTCAAGCGACTCGGTGCCATCACCAATGCATTTGGTACAAAAGAAACACAAGCGCCTGCGGCTAAGGTAGCAAATAAATCAAAAACCGACAAATCAAAATGAAACGGGGCAAGGCTCGCTACCCTGTCCTCTTTTGTCAGTCGAAACGTTTTCACCGACCAACCCACAAAACTCATCATAGCATGATGGCTTAATGCAATGCCTTTAGGCGAACCCGTAGAACCTGACGTATAAAGAATTGCCGCAATATCGTGCTTTTTTATCCGTACTTTTTCAGAAAAAAATGAACCATGTTCAATGTGCTGTAAATTAAACCACGAACAGTCCACCGACAAACCCACAGGTCGTTCATCTTGACCAATAATAAATTGTGGCTTAGCATCCTTTACAATTTTATTTAGCCGCTTAACAGGGTTACTAATGTCTAACGGCAAATAACAGCCGCCAAAAGCTAATATGGCATATATCACTTTTGAAAAATCAATCCCTCTTTCTAAAAAAATAGCAATTGGTTGCGTACTTTCAGGCTGTTGCTGTAAAAATCCTGCTAATCCATAAACCTGTTGCGAAAATTGATGATAATTTATGGTCACATCTCCCTCAACAAAAGCGATCTGTTTAGGTGTTAGAATCGATTGTTGATAAAAAGCGGTTAGTAGATTCATAAAATATAACTCTTGCTGTTAATTTCTGTTATTTTTCCAACAATCGTGGCATGAGTTGAACTAAATTACAGGGACGGGTTTGATGATTTAATTGCGCTTTAATAAGTTTCTCCCATGCAGTTCGACAAGCACCAGAGGATCCTGGAAGACAAAAAATATAGGTTGCATTCGCAACACCTGCAATTGCCCGTGACTGAATCGTTGAAGCACCAATGTCATCATAAGACAACATTCTAAAAACTTCCCCAAAACCTTCAAGCGTTTTATCCAACAAAGGTGCAATTGCTTCTGGAGTTCCATCACGCCCTGTCACGCCTGTCCCCCCTGTACTAATAATTACATTGACATCTGTATCAACAATCCAGCTTGAGACAACCGCCCTAATTTGATAAAGATCATCTCGTACAATTTTTTTTTCAAAAACCTGATGACCACTATCTATAATATTTTTCGCTAACAGCTTACCAGAAACATCTTCCGCTTCGGTTCGAGTATCTGAAATAGTAAGTACCGTAATATTTAAAGAAATAAACTTCTTTTCAGTTTTCATAATTGTCATCTATAGTTTTGAGTAAATTAAAGGCAAAAATGGTGACAGCGGACAGTTAATGAGCCTTATCTATGATATGATTCAAGCATCACGGTTAAGCATCTCTACGCCTCGCCTAAGCTTATCTTAAATTGCTTCCTCCAGTGATTCAAATTAAATATTTTATTAACCGCAATTATACGACCCTTTTTATAGAGTTTAAATGACTTCAAACGCCAACAAATCCATAGATTTTAAAACCAAATCCGACCCTTATGCGCAACGTGAAGCTCAAAAATACGAAAGCCCTATCCCAAGTCGTGAGCTAATTTTAGAATTACTCGAAAAAATTATAAAACCTTTAGGTCGAAAACAAATTGCTGAACAATTCGGTTTAAAATCGCCTGAAAATTTAGAAGCCTTACGGCGGCGTTTACGGGCAATGGAGCGTGATGGGCAAGTATTGTTTAATCGGCGACAAAAATATTGCCGCATCAATCAAGAAAACTTAATCGCAGGTCGTGTTTTAGGGCATGCGGATGGTTTTGGTTTTATGAAACCTGATGATGGCTCAAAGGATTTATTTCTATCCGCACGGGAAATGAATACCTTAATGCACAATGACCGTATCTTGGCCAATGTGTCTAATATGGATCGCAAAGGACGACGCGAAGCCAGTGTTGTTGAAGTTTTGGAGCGAAATACTCATCAAATTGTTGGGCGTTTGTTTAAAGAAAAAGGCTTTTATTTCGTCATTCCTGATAACAATAAAATAACCCAAGATATTCTAATTCCAAAAGAAGCGCGTGGAAAGGCTAAAAAAGGTCAGATAGTCGTCGTTGAAATTTTGCAACAACCCACCCAACGCCACCAACCTATTGGGAAAATTATTGAAATTTTGGGAGCGCATATGGCTCCAGGAATGGAAATAGATGTTGCCATTCGCTCGCATGATTTACCCTTTCAATGGTCAGAAACGGTCGAAAAAGAACTAAAATTAATTAAACAGGAAGTCCCTGAAACAGCAAAAAAAGACCGAATTGATTTACGAAAAACACCCTTTGTCACCATTGATGGGGAAGATGCGCGCGATTTTGATGATGCCGTCTATTGTAAAAAAACCCCCAAAGGCTGGAAATTATTAGTGGCAATCGCTGATGTTTCTCATTATGTCGCCGTTGAAAGTGCAATCGACAAAGAGGCAAAAAATAGAAGTACCTCGGTGTATTTTCCCGAGCAAGTTATTCCCATGCTCCCCGAAATACTGTCTAATGGCTTATGTTCATTAAATCCAGAAGTTGATCGACTCTGTATGGTCTGTGAACTTTATATTAATCCACAGGGAAATGTTTTTCGTTCACGATTTTTTGAAGCCGTCATCCGCTCTCATGCGCGTATGACCTACACCGAAATGGCTCAAGTTATTGCAAATGACCCAAAAATAATAAAAAAATACAAGCATCTCCTCCCTGATTTAAAACAACTCTATGCTTTGTATAAAACCATGCGAGTGGCACGAAAACAAAGGGGAACAATGGATTTTGACACCCAAGAAAGCAAAATTATTTTTGGGAAAAATCGTAAAATCGAACAAATTGTCACCATAGAACGAAATGATGCCCATAAATTAATTGAAGAATTCATGATTAGTGCCAATAAAGCGGCGGCTAAATTTTTAATTCGTAAAAAAATGCCACGGTTACTGCGTATTCATGAACAACCAAATTCTGAAAAATTATTAACCTTACGCACCTTTTTAGGCGAAATGGGATTACAGCTTGATGGAGGCGATAAGCCAACACCATTGGATTTTATGGCATTATTAACTTCCGTTCAAGGTCGAGTTGATACCCATTTAATCCAAACAGTTTTATTACGTTCCATGTCACAAGCGGTTTATAGTCCTGAGACAAAAGGACATTTTGGGTTAGCGCTTGATGCTTATACGCATTTTACCTCCCCCATTCGTCGATACCCCGACTTATTAGTCCATCGCGCTATACGTCATTGCCTTAACAATCAACCCCCTGAAACATTTCATTATGGTTTTCCAGAAATGTTAATTTTAGGCGAACATTGTTCGGCGAATGAACGCCGTGCCGATGAGGCAACCCGTGACGTTGAAAGTTGGTTGAAATGTGAATACATGATGGACAAGTTGGGGGATGAATTTTCAGGTATTATTTCGGCCGTCACAAGCTTTGGTTTTTTTGTCGAACTCAGCCAAGTTTATGTGGAAGGTTTAGTCCATATTTCAAGCCTACCACAGGATTATTTTCATTTTGATCCTATATCCCACCAGCTCAAGGGTGAACGTACTGGCATACGATACCGTTTAGGCGATAAGGTCACCATAAAAGTGGCACGCGTCAGCTTAAATGATAAAAAAATTGATTTTGAATTACAACAAACCACGAAAAAACCTCGTTCTCATAAAAAAAAGAAAAAGGCCGTTAAAAAATGAAACTCGACAAATTATTTGGTATTCATGCGGTTCAAGCGGCTGTAGATTATTCGCCCGATAAAATCAAACAAGTCTGGGTAGATAATCACCGTCAAGATAAGCGCCTAAGCCCTTTATTAAAACAATTATCGCAATATAATATTAGTGTTGAAAAAAGTGATCGAAAAAAATTAGACCGCTTATCCAGTCATAAAAATCATCAGGGTATTATTGCTGAAGTACAACTGCCAGCAATGTATTCAGAGTCACAATTAAAGCAAGCCATTGATTCGTTAACCACCCCCCCATTATTTTTAGTTTTAGATCAAGTCCAAGATCCCCATAACTTAGGTGCTTGCCTTCGTAGTGCCGATGCCGCAGGTGTTCACGGTATCATTATTCCAAAAGATAATGCCAGTGGGATGACACCTACCGTCTGTAAAGTTGCCTCAGGAGCCGCCGAAACCGTCCCCGTTTATCAAGTAACTAACTTAGCACGATGTTTACGTGGCCTCAAAAAGCAAGGCTTATGGATTGTAGGTGCAACAGGAGATGCTAAAAAAACACTCTTTGAAAGCGATTTAACCCTTCCTTTAGCACTAATAATGGGCACAGAAGGCCTTGGAATGCGCCAATTAACACAGCAACACTGTGATTTTTTAGTTAAAAT
>JAGLEW010000126.1 GCA_023144875.1 Methylococcales bacterium | reverse complement strand
CTCAAGTTTTATGACTTTTTTAGACCAACTTCGCGGTGAGGGTTGCCATCAACATAACCTTGCGGATCAATTCCTCACAGCGCATCAACAAATAGAACAAGTTCATCAAAAAATTTTATTGCCAAAAATGCAATCCATTTTTTTATTTTTAAAAGAAATTATCCTCCATTTAAATTATCTGGATAAAGCCATTAGAGTCTATGATTACAGCGACCGATTTTCTGCATTACATCCATTAACTCAAAAAAATTATCAAATTAATACCGATGGTTTTGGTGGATTCTCTGATTTTGAACAGATTAAGCAAATAAATTTAACCTTTATATGCAGTGCTCAAGGGTCATTTAATTATAACTTAGAAGGAACTGAACGCATTAAGAATGAAATTGACTTTTTAAATATTAAAAATATGATTTATACCTCCAACCAATTTATCCACAAAGAGGATATTGAAGCGGTTCACTTTAAGGTTGAGAGAAAAGTTCCAGTTCGTTTTCGCTTTGAAACGGATATTGAGCAGTCAAGAATACGATTATTAATTGATAATCATCAAGATTTTAAGCATTATGATCAGTCTTTTATCTCTACTGAAATAGATAAAGCATTCTTAAATAAAATGATCCGTTTTATCTTACGAAAAGAGAATGACTTTATGCCCTCCTTTTCACAGCCAAACATTATACTTCCAGACTTAGTGACCGAGCCTGAAGAAAATAGTAAACTATTTAGTCGATTAAATTTATTTAGTAAATGGAAAATTTAATGTCGATTCAGCCCAATAATCTTCCTCAACGTTTTTTTTTGCTAATATTTTTAGTACTTTCAGGCTGTACTAGCCTGGGTAAAGGCGTTGCTGAAGCCTTTTTCGAAAAACAAGAAAGCATTGATAAAAGGGTTTGCGAGATATGGGGAGAGGCTTTTGAAGGCATTAAGCCTAATTTATACAGTAAAACAGGCAAAACAAAAATTTTAATGATTCATGGGGTGGGCGACCATTTACCAGGTTACGCCACGGAATTTTCAGAAAAATTAGCCAAAGAACTTGATTTATCCGTCACCTCAAAGCAACACAAAAATATTAGCTTAACTGCCCCCAGTGATTTAACAAAAAAACTTGGAAATTTACGTATCCAACGATTTTTAAATAAAGCAAAAACAAAGGAACTGTTATTTTATGAACTCACATGGTCAGAAATAACCGCGCATTACAAAAAAATATTAGCCTATGACAACTCAGGCGAATATTCTTTTCGCCGTACTAAGCTTAATGGCGTTATGAAAAAATTCTCCAATGATACAGGCCCAGACCCTATTATTTATCTCGGTGAAAAAAGCCGAAAAGAAATTCTTACCTCATTTATTCAATCATTTTGCTGGATGGCCAGTGGTCGCTGGGATGCTTTACCTTCAAAAAAAGATGCTAAACCACTCAAAGCGTGTTCAATAGAAGATTTATCCTCCATTGATAGTATTCTTAATGACCATTACGCCTTTGTATCTCACAGCTTAGGAAGTCGAATTGTGATTGATGGTTTGCAAAAAATTGCTAAAATTTTAGGTAATAAAGATGAGAAAAAACTCATTTCACAAAAACAACAAATACTCACATTTGCAATGCAACATAAAGTGCTACCACTTTACATGATGTCTAACCAGTTACCGATGTTACAGTTAGGCCGTGAACGTCCCGAAGTCAATAACAAAAAAAAAGCCTATTGCGAACCGCAAGGAAAACTTTATTCCAAACGCATTTTATCGAAAACGCCGATTATAGCGTTTAGTGACCCGAATGATTTACTTAGCTATGCAATTCCTCAACAATTTGCCGACCAATATCTTGACTCAAGGCTTTGTTTTGAAGTCACTAATATTAATATTAACGTAGCGACCGTTTATGATATTTTTAACCTAGGAAAAGTCGCTAATCCTTTAGAAGCTCATATAGGTTATGATACCGATGATCGTGTCATTGGGTTAATTGCAAAAGGTATCGGTCATAATGAAACCGCTAAAATTGTCAAAGAACGGTGTCGGTGGATAGAAACAATTGATTGATTAATCACTGTGCCGAGCTGCTCGATCTCTTGGTGGCAAGGCTAATGAAGAAAAAGCGGCATCCAATGAATTTAAGGATAGGCTCGGATGATAATAACGATCATGCATTAATGGCTCCATCCATTGTTCGCGTAAATAATTCATTTCCATTTGCGCTCTGGCCGTTTTTTCTGGGGTATCATCTTTTCCACGGCTCACCGATTCTGCGTGAATCATACGTGCAAAAGGTGTCCAGACACAGGCTAAATCATGTTTGGCTAATTTTAAACAATAATCCACATCATTAAACGCCACAGGAAAGTGAAGCTCATCCAACCCGCCAAGCCTTAGATAATCACTTTTCCGAGTTAACAAACAAGCCGCTGTCACCGCACCTACACGTCGTGTCACTTGCAATAAACCTTGATAACCTAAATCATTTTTCATATTTTCATTACCAATATGACCTGCAAGATTATTAACACCTAATAAAACTCCACCATGCTGCACCATGCCATTTGGCCATAATAATTTAGCCCCAACCGCACCAACGTTAGATCTCAATAATAACGTCAGCATTTCTTCCATCCAATCAGATGTGATAATTTCAATATCATTATTTATCAAACCAATAATATCGCCTTTTGCATGTTCAACCGCAAAATTATTAATCGCTGAATAATTAAAGGCTTTATCGTACTTCAAAATAGTATGCCCACGCACTTTAAACGTTTCTAATAAAGCTAGGGCATCCGACTCTGTGGTTTGATTATCAACAATAATAATTTCATAATGATGATAGCTTGATTTTTTTTCAATAGATTCCACACAAGTTTTAAGTAATTTCGCCTGATCTTTTGTTGGAATAATTAAACTAATTAGTGGTTTATTTTTAGGCAGTGGTCGTAAAATTTTTCGTAAAAATGGATATTTAGGATTCGCAATCACATTTAACTGAGGCGTTTGTTTTTTTAAATAAGCTTTACACCATTGCAAATGTTGTAAAAATATTTTTTGCGAAGGTACTCTTTGAAAACGGTGATGATAAAGCACATGTGGGCAATGAATAATACCTTGTTGTTGGATAAAACAACTTTCAACCGCCAACCATGGTAATTGTTTTAAATTTTTTGGAATCCGCTTAATATTTTCTGCCTTAACCACACACAATTCATCAATATAATTGAGTGATAAAAACAAATCGGGATCCCATGCGGGTTTAAACCACGGTTTTATTCTTTTCTCATTTTCATCCTCTTGATCGCAATCACTGTATACAAGCCCTACATTTTTATTTTTATTAAAAATTTCAACCACTTGTTGTAACGCATTTATCGATAAACAATCACCCGATTCTATAAATGTTAATAGATTCCTTGAATCATTAAAAATACGTTCAATATTACGTTCTTTAGGTCGAGGTTTAATCTTAGGGTTATTTTGAAACTCAGCAGGAATTTCATCTTCAACCCACACCAACCAATTTGTATGTGTTTGTTGTAATACACTGTTTAAGGTTTTTGTCGCATTTTCTTCTGATAAGGTAACAACCACTAAAATTACTGTGTCAGATAATGTTGAAGGCTTCTCGTTCTTTTCATAACGCAAACACCATTTTTCATAATCTATTAGACGTAAACTTTTAGGCAATCGCTGTTCATAATTTTTTAAAAGTTCCTTTAATAGTTGGTATTCCTTACTTGCATTATCATTTTTTTGATCCAATGCTGCCAAATCAATATCTACCAATAACTGACTTATTGCTTCAGGCTGTGTCCACACATTTAAAGGGCTCCCTGGTAAATGCATTTCATTGTCTATTTTCACCTCAACTTCATGTGTCAACCCATCAGCCAATAAAATCGGTAATTGTATTTTAAATAGCCCTTCTTTGCCTAATCTTCTGTCCGTTTGAGTAGATGCAATTACTTCTCCCTTATAAAAACATTCAATCCTAAA
>JAGLEW010000125.1 GCA_023144875.1 Methylococcales bacterium | reverse complement strand
TCAGGTAACATATAGGCAAAAGCATAATAGCCCGTACCTTTATGTTGTGCTTTTAATTTTGCATCATATAACTGAGCTGGAATGCATGCAATGGAAATTCCATCAAGTAAAACCTCAACAAACACGGTTCTTAATGGCTCTAAAGGACACCATGCCCATCCAAAGATAATGCCACCAATATGACCCGTTAATTCACCTTCAAATAGGGTAGACATGACTAAACCACTTTTTTAGCATAGAATTCAAACGTTTTATGAAGCATTTCAAGAGAATTATTCGATGGATTCATAGTAATTGCCGTTGGTTGTAACGCTAATACTTCTTGGGTATTTGGCTGAGAAAAAGCAATCAAGTGAAAGCTATATTGCAATGCTAAAACAAGATCCGTTGATATATATTCGTTATTACTTGGTAAAATAAACACATGAGAACAAAGGTTTTTTAATTCAACTTTGCATTCCGACAACTTTAAGTCCATAAAAATAATTTTTTGATTACTTTCCAGTGATAATTTAAAACTAGACTCACCAACCACAATAAACGTTAAATTGATAGTATGCTCTAGCCAATAACCCACAATACCTTTAAGTAATAACTGATGTTCTGTGTTAATATCGCCTAAAATGGCAATATAAGCCGAATAGGTTTTCGTTACTGGTACTTTATAAAAAAAATCAGGAAATACATTTTTTTTGTCTTTCGAATAAGGTTTATATTGTTGCTTGGCATAATCATTAATAAAATGAAAATGTTCAATTCGCTTGCTCCATAAAGTATGCGATCCTTGTTGCAATAAGCCATTATCGTACGGACAAACAGTGATTGGCGCACTTAGTTTCGCTAATATTTCATTTAACACCTTCGGAAAATAACGACTCCAATGCACTTCGATTGCTAAAGGATTAATTTTTGTTATATCCTCAATTAATGCGAACACTTGTGTTAAACAGTTATACTCTAAATTAGATAGACCATAACTAACTTCAAAAAGTTGAAGTGTCGTTTCAGCATTTTCATACGAAACCCTTAATACCCAAACCTCTTTTCCAGAAAAAACAGCTTGCTTACATTGTTCTTTAAATAAAGGGTGCTCATTTAAAAAATAATCCACCACATACAATCTATCGCATTTTTTTTGACTTAATAAAGCACTTTCAATACGTTTTCGAGCATTTTTTAAATGTTCCTCAATTATAAAACGGCGTACTTGTTCAGTATACAGAGGGTATTTTTTTTTAATTAATTCATTGTTTAAATACGCTAACCTTGCTCGCTCTTGTTTAAAGGATTGCCCTCCCTCATGTCCAACATAAACATTGGTTGCACATAAATGTTTCCAACCTTTTTCAGTAGCTCTTAAACAAAATTCACTTTCTTCACTATAACCACGTAATAAATCAGTTTGATTAAAATAGCCAATTTCAATGAGACAAGCTCGTTTAATAAAAAAACAAAATCCATTTCCTGTAGGGACTTCAACCGCATGTTTTTGATTGATTTTTGCAGCAATACCATCAGTTTTTTTTATATCATTTATCGTTGGCAAATCATTTGTTTTAAAAGGGATGGGATAACTAAATTTTTCAGCATAATTTGATAGCGGCGTGACCGTTGCGATTTTTTTATTTGAATACGCCAATTGCTTTAACCGTTCTAAGGCATTATTCACGACCACCGCATCAGAATTTAATAAAACCACATCTCGCCAAGGATGCTGCTGCATGCCTTTATTTACGGAAGCAATGAAGCCTAAATTAGGCGTATTATGTAAAACTGTAATGTGTGCTGTATTTTTAAATTGTTGAAGATATGATTTTATTGTTTTTGATGTCGAACAATCATCAACTAAAACCAAATGGTAATGTATTTTAAAATTTTTAGCCTTTAAAAGCGTATTTAAACCGTATTTAAGACCTGAAATATTATTAAAAATAGGGATGATAATATCGACTATTACATCAACTTTCTCTTCTTTTTTACAATTTAAGCGATAGGGGTTTGAAAGTTTTTCATCCTTTGAATACGTTAAGACAGGGCTTCCAAATAAACGTTTTTTATTATCGGTCATTACATCTAATTGATAACAATAATCTTTAATTGGCAAACAAAAACCATTAAAACCATTTCCTATTCCAACTTTTTTTAATGCTGGTGTAGGCTCATTTGCCGTAAATTTTATATTTTTTAAATGTGAAAACCCGAGTAGCAACACACTTTCTTCGTGATTTTTAGAGTTAATGATCCAGCCATAAATTTTGCTTTCTTTTACCCAAAGCGCACCAATTTTAACATGGGTTTTCAGTAAAATTTCATAACAAAAAGTAAGTATTTTTAATGAATTAAACCCAATTAATGATAATAATAATCCCGCTCTTTGTTGCAAAATTCTAGAGTTTATTAATTTTAAGCGTCGTGCACACTGGATATAGTCAGAAAGCAACTCAATTGAAAGGGGAAACTTTATTAACCCTTTATTAAAAACAGCCAAAGCTGATGAAGAGTTATTTTTTTTTATATATAATTTCCCAAGCTCGACATAAAAACTACTTGGTACATCTGAACGTTTTAATATTTCTTGTAAATAGATAACCGCTAGTTCTAGTTGATTATATTTAACTGCAATAATAAATTGATAAATTTTCCATTCAATTTTTTTATAATCAGAGGCCTCACCTACATTAAGAAGTCT
The DNA here is from genome assembly GCA_023144875.1 of Methylococcales bacterium. Classification (GTDB taxonomy): domain Bacteria; phylum Pseudomonadota; class Gammaproteobacteria; order Methylococcales; family Methylomonadaceae; genus WTBX01. The sequence continues at coordinate 861 of JAGLEW010000125.1, read as the reverse complement.
TTTCGCTTCAAATAAATTTTCATGATTAAGTGCAGAATCAATGGTCTGTAAAAATTTACGCATAAAAATAAATAAGCTATATTTTTTAAATTTTAGACTAAAAAAAAGCAGGATACCAAGTACCCTGCTTCATTAAGTGTTATCTTTCAAGAAAGATAATTATCCAACGTCAGGTACACCAATGACATGAACAAAGTCTTGTGTCACACTAACTGCTTCTTCTGTTTGAGCAAATTCAGCCATAACTTGTTCTTTTGTAGTACCACCAGAATCTAAACCTTCATTCCAGAATTTAATACCACCTTCTTCACCTCCTCGCTCGACAAATTCTTTGTACATTTTATTCACAAAGTCCGAGTTACTCATGGTATCAAGTCCTTTAGATTTACCTTCTTCACTATTAATAAAGGCATTCGACACTTGAATCAATACGCCCGTACCTTCTTGTGCATCAACCGCATTTGTCCAGTATTTCAAACCATCTACTGCAATTTTACGATCAAAAACACCATCAAACAGACGAGTAACCGCCCCTTGTTTTGCATTATCAACTACAAATTGGGTATCATTATAGATATCACCAAACTGAATTACTTGAACACCTTCAATAGCTGCTGTATTACCATCAGCATCAGCAACCTTCAGGACTTTACCATCAAAGGTAGTTTTAGCAGCAACGTTAACAACGTTTGCAATATCAAACCCTTTACCACCATCAATCGAATCTTGCCCTGCCCCCGTTGAGATACTATCATCACCAGCGCCAGAAGAAAGGCTATCGTTGCCATTACCACCGCTAATAGAATCAGCACCACTTCCCGTTGAGATAGAGTCATTTCCATCTAAACCATCAATAGCTTG
>JAGLEW010000124.1 GCA_023144875.1 Methylococcales bacterium | reverse complement strand
ATCTGCAGCGGGTGCTTCTGCTGCATTAGGATTTGCATCCGAAGTATCTATTTTTAAAGGTTTATCACTTTGCGAGCCATCAATTAATTTCGCTATTTTGGCGATTTTATTAATATCTCCCTTGAAACCTTTCCCAATAGAAACAGCAATATTATCACCCAAATTACTAATATCATCAGGGATTTCAGTAAGAACTTTTACTGCTTTATTACCAACAGCTTCCTTTATCTTTTCTACCATATCTTTAGCAAGCCCAGAGAACCCTTTAACTAATTCACTAGGAGTTAGCGGATCTGTATAATCAGCCATAATTTTATTCCTTATCGTTTATTTTACAATTTACACAGTACGTGCTTGGGAATTATATAAATAAATTCCCTTATTATGTTTATAATCATTTAAATTTTGCGAAACTACTCACAATATTTTTTATGATTAAGTACTATTCTATACTAGTATGCCTTATGTTTTTTATAAAACATAGATATTCTTTAAAATTGTTAGCTTTGTTTACAAAACTAACAATTATTTCTTTTCTGTACACACCAAAAAATCAAACCAACTCTAAATTATTTATTTTATGGGTTAAAACCACTCATTCATTACAAATCAATAACTTACGGCATATAAAATTTTTTGTCGTGTACAGAGCTATTTCTTTACAAAAAAGCTCATATTAAATAAGTTTTTCCAGAATATCCCCCTTCAACTCATTGAAATTAGTTGTTTCTTTTTTTAAAAGTTCAAAAAATATTTTATTTTTTTTCAAATTTTTTGCAAATAAAGTATCTTCCAGCTGCTTAGATAATACACTTAAAGTTAAAAAACCACAAAAACTAAATGATCCTTGTAACTTATGAAGTATTTTTTGAGCAAGAATTATTTCATTTGCGTTAATCGCTCGTTGTAATTCATCTATCTCAAGAGGGATTTCTGTGAATAGTTTTTCAAAGAGTCTGATAGCTAGTTTTTTGTTCCCTATTGTTCGTTTAAGCATAGCATCAATATAAACAAATTCACCCTTCATTTTTATGTTCCTTCCATAGTTTTTTCAAATTTAAAAAATAACCATCTTTTTAGGAAATTTATTGAGCGGTTTTTTGACACTTTAAGCTCAAGAGCAAGTCAATAAATAATGTAAACCAACACCCTGAACACACTATCCAGTCATAATTTTTTGCCAAAAATATGGCTCGTGTAGGCTGTAAAGCGTTACCAATAATAACCTGAGTTGGGATAAGGATTAAACCCTTAATAACTTCAATTCCAGCCGTACCTGAGCGATATAAAATTTAAACTGAATTTTTTAATCACTTCTGCTAAAATTATTCCTTTAACTCACCCTTCTTCTTAACAAATTTTGGTAAAAAAATATGACCTTTGTTGTCACAGAAAATTGTATTAAATGTAAATATACGGATTGCGTGGAAGTATGTCCTGTCGACTGCTTTCATGAAGGTCCAAATTTTTTAGTTATTGATCCAGAGGAATGCATTGATTGCACATTATGTGAGCCTGAGTGCCCAGCTAATGCTATCTATTCAGAGGATGAACTTCCTGAAGACCAAGAACATTTTATAGCGTTAAATGCTGAGTTATCTCAAAATTGGCCTGTCATTACTGAACAAAAAGACCCGCTCCCTGAAGCCGAAGAATGGGATGGTAAAGAGAATAAAACTGAATTACTTGAGAAATAATTTTTTCACTGAATTATTTACAGTCCAAACACAAAAAAGCCAGTTTATAACTGGCTTTTTTCTTTTATAATGATTTTAGTCTAATCTTCTGCTTCTGTCAGATCAGGCCTATCAACTAATTCAACATAAGCCATTGGTGCATCATCACCTGTTCTAAAGCCACACTTCATAACTCGTAAATAACCACCTTGGCGTTTTTGATAACGAGGACCTAAGTCATTAAATAACTTACTAACCGCTTCTTTATCCCGTAGTCTCGCAAAAGCTAAACGTCTATTTGCAACAGAATCATTTTTAGCCAATGTAATTAAAGGTTCTGCAAAACCTCGTAACTCTTTTGCTTTAGGCAATGTCGTCCTAATTAATTCATGTTTAATAATAGAACTCACCATATTACTAAACATAGCTTTACGGTGGCTACTATTTCTATTTAATTGTCTTCCAGATTTTCTATGTCTCATTTGGAGATAACCTTCAGTATGTTAGATTCCAGCTTGACTTTGGTCAGCTAAATTTTCAGGAGGCCAGTTTTCAAGACGCATACCTAAAGATAATCCTTTCATTGCAAGAATATCTTTAATTTCAGTCAATGACTTTTTGCCTAAATTCGGAGTTTTAAGTAGTTCTACTTCCGTCCGTTGAATTAAATCACCTATATAAAAAATATTTTCAGCTTTTAAGCAATTCGCCGAACGTACTGTTAATTCTAAATCATCAACAGGTCTTAATAATACAGGATCAAATGTTTCTTCTTCTATAATTGTCTCTTCAGCCGCTTGTTCATGCACTTTTTCAAAATCAACAAAAACAGATAATTGATCATGTAAAATAGTTGCAGCTAATTTAATAGTTTCTTCTGGGTCTACTGTCCCATTCGTTTCTAGCTCAACAATTAATTTATCTAAATTAGTCCGTTGCTCAACACGCATACTTTCAACATGATAAGCTACCTTAATAACAGGACTAAAAATTGCATCAACCATCAATGTTCCAACAGGCAATGATCTGTCTAATTGTTCTTTTCGAACACTTGCAGGCACATAACCCCGACCTCTCTCAACTTTAAGACGAATATTTAATTCACCAGACTGGGTTAAATTTGCAATAACTTGATCAGGGTTGATAATATCAACATCATGAGGTAAATCTATATCAGCGGCGGTAACAACACCTTGTCCACTTTTATTCAGTGATAGAATAACCTCGTCTTTAGAGTGTAAAACAATAGCAAGCTGCTTTAAATTCAATAAAATATCAATAACATCTTCTTGAATGCCATCGATAGTTGAATATTCATGTAAAACACCTTCTATTTCAACCTCAGTAACCGCACACCCTAAAATAGAAGAGAGCATAACTCTTCTTAGTGCATTACCAAGCGAATGTCCAAACCCACGTTCCAGTGGCTCAATAACAATACGAGAATGATTTACAGAATGATTGACTACATCAACCAAATTAGGTTTCAATAAGCCAGCAATAGATTTTTGCATAAATTATATCCGAACCCAATTATTTAGAGTAAAGCTCAACAACCAACTGCTCATTCATATCACTACCAAGATCAGTCCGTTCAGGTTGTGACTTGAATGTTCCAGACATATCTTTAGAATTAACTTCAACCCAAGTAGGAATGCCATATTGCTCAGCAACCACTAAAGCATCAATAATTCTTTGTTGCTTTTTAGATTTTTCTCTAATTGTAATTTCATCAGCAACTTTAACTTGAAATGAAGGAATATTTGTTAATTGTCCATTTACTACAATTGATTTATGTGATACCAATTGACGTGCTTCAGCACGTGTACTTGCAAACCCCATGCGATAAACGACATTATCAAGGCGAGATTCTAATAAATTTAATAAATTTTCACCTGTTGCGCCCTTTTGTAAAGCCGCCATTTTGTAGTAATTTCTGAATTGTTTTTCCAACACACCATAAATTCTACGAATTCTTTGTTTTGCTCTTAACTGTAGAGCATAATCAGAGCTTCTAACTCTCGCCGTACCATGTTGGCCAGGGCGTTGCTCTAATTTACATTTACCTTCCAAAGACTTGCCTCTGCTTTTTAAAAACAGATCCGTGCCTTCTCTACGACTTAACTTACAAGTAGGTCCTAGATACCTTGCCATAATTACTACTCCAAAATCTTAAACGCGACGTTTTTTAGGGGGGCGACAACCATTGTGAGGGATAGGAGTCACATCAACAATATTAGTAATCTTAAATCCTAAATTATTGAGCGATCTCACCGCCGATTCTCGTCCAGGACCGGGGCCTTTAATCATTACATCAAGGTTTTTCATACCATACTCTAATGCAATATTTCCAGCTTTTTCCGCAGCAACTTGTGCAGCGAAAGGGGTGCTTTTACGAGAACCTCTAAAGCCTGAACCACCTGAAGTAGCCCAAGATAACGCATTACCTTTTCGATCAGTAATGGTCACAATTGTATTATTGAATGAAGCATGAACATGAGCGATACCATCCGCCACTTCTTTTTTAATGCGTTTTTTAGAACGATGTTGAGTTGCCATTATTTTTTAAAGCCTTTTTACAAAAATATCTTATTTTCTAATTGGTTTACGAGGGCCTTTACGAGTACGAGCATTAGTCCGCGTCCGTTGCCCCCTCAATGGCAAACCTCTACGATGTCGAATTCCACGATAACAACCTAAATCCATTAGCCGCTTAATATTCATTGACACTTCACGTCGAAGATCCCCTTCAACCGTCATTTTTGAAATAACATTACGAATTGCTTCTAACTGCTCTTCTGTTAACTCTTTTATTTTTACCGAAGATTCAATACCAATTTCTTTACAAATATCCTTAGCAGTCTGGCGACCAATTCCGTAGACAGCCGTTAACGCAATTTCTGCGTGTTTATGCTCTGCTACATTTATTCCAGCAATACGTGCCATCTAGTACTCCCATGATGGTATTTTAAAGTTAAGCGCGAAATTATAACATCCTATAAAATACAGCGCAATAAATATTAGCCTTGACGTTGCTTATGACGAGCATCACTTTTACAGATAACTCTAACAACGCCACTTCTTTTTACAACTTTGCAATTACGACAAATTTTCTTTACAGATGCTCTAACTTTCACAACATTTAACCCCTACACAAAAGTTATTTTTTAAGGTTGGCTTTTTTCATTAGCCCTTCATATTGTTGTGACATCAAATGCGTCTGCAATTGTGAAATAAAATCCATTACCACAACAACAATAATTAATAACGAAGTTCCTCCAAAATAAAAAGGAACATTCCAATAAACAATTAAAAACTCAGGTAACAAACAAACTAAAGTGATGTAAAAGGCTCCGATTAATGTTAATCGAGTCATAACCTTATCAATATATATTGTTGTCTGAGCACCAGGCCTTACACCTGGTAAAAAAGCGCCTGATTTTTTTAAATTATCAGCCGTTTCTTTTGAATTAAAAACCAATGCGGTATAAAAAAAGCAAAAGAAAATAATTGCCGCCGCATAAAACATAACATAGATCGGCTGTCCAGGTGATAGAACCGTCGAAACATCTTGTAACCAAGAAAAGCCTTCAGCATTACCAAACCAACCAGCAATTGTTGCAGGAAATAAAATAATACTTGAAGCAAAAATAGGAGGAATTACTCCTGCCATATTAAGCTTTAGAGGTAAAAAACTACTTTGCCCCGCATACATTTTTCGCCCCTGCTGACGCTTAGGATAATTAATAATAATCCTACGCTGACCTCTTTCAACAAATACAACTAACGCGGTAACTGCTATTGCAACCAGAAATAAAAGTAGTATAAAAAAACCACTCATTTCACCTGTTCTCGCAAGTTCTAAAGTTCCACCAATTGCGGAGGGAAGCCCTGACACAATACCTGCAAAAATAATAAGTGATATACCATTTCCTATTCCTCTTTCTGTTACTTGCTCACCAAGCCACATTAAAAAGACCGTTCCTGTCACCAATGTAATAGCCGTAATGACTATAAAGCTGACACCAGGATTAATAACAACTGATAATCCGCCTGCGGTTTGACTTTGCAGTGCAATAGATATTCCTATCGCTTGAAACGTTGCCAAAACAACTGTTCCATACCGAGTATACTGGGAAATTTTACGACGCCCTGATTCCCCTTCTTTTTTTATTTGCTCCAATGTTGGTATAATAACCGTCATTAATTGCATAATAATAGAAGCTGAAATGTAAGGCATAATTCCTAATGCAAATAAACTCAATCGCATTAAAGCACCGCCTGAAAACATATTAAACATGTCCAGAATAGAGCCGCTTTGTTGCTCAAACATTAATTTCAGCGCATTAGGATCAATTCCAGGAACAGGAATATGCGCCCCAACACGATAAACAAATAATGCACCAAGAACAAAAAGTAATCTTGACTTTAGCTCTGATAATCCGCTTGCTTTTTTTGCCATTTTTGTTCTTGATGTACTCATTTAAATTATATTTCTACTTTACCACCAGCCGCTTCAATAGCTGCTTTTGCACCTATCGTCGCTTTAAGCCCCTTTATAGTAACAGCTTTATCTACTTTACCTGATAAAATAACTTTTGCTGTTTTAGAAATAGCTGGAATTAAATTTGCGTCAATTAGCACTTTTAAATCAATTACATCTGAATCAACTAGATTTAGCTCATTTAATCTAACTTGTGCCGAATATTTTTTACCACGAGAACTAAAACCTACTTTAGGAAGCCTTCTTTGCAAAGGCATTTGACCACCTTCAAATCCAACTTTATGAAAACCACCACTACGTGATTTTTGACCTTTATGCCCACGACCACAGGTTTTACCTAAAGTAGAGCCAATACCACGCCCTACTCGTTTTGCTTTTTTTCTCGACCCTGCCGCTGGCTGAATACTATTCAAAAACATTAAATTTCCTCAACTTTAACCATATACGCGATTTTATTAACCATTCCTCTATTTTCTGGCGTATCAATTACCTGAACAGTTTGGTTAATTTTTCGTAATCCTAATCCAACCAAACAAGCTTTATGACTTGCTAGTCGGCCAATTTTACTTTTTATCATGGTTACCGCTATCTTTTTATCAGCCATATCCCTTATCCTACAACTTGCTCAGCAGTTAAACCACGTTTAGCAGCAATCTGTTTAACATCACGCATATCAGTCAACCCATTAATAGTTGCTCTTACAACATTAATCGGATTATTAGTTCCAATGCATTTTGCTAGAACATTATGCACACCTACTACCTCAAAGACAGCACGCATCGCTCCACCAGCAATAATACCAGTACCTTCAGATGC
>JAGLEW010000123.1 GCA_023144875.1 Methylococcales bacterium | reverse complement strand
CGTGTTATTCTAACAGTTCAGCTTTGATATTGAGGCTTTATTTTCAGCTAACATAAACCATCCTCTTAATTAGGCGACTAACTTCCTAAAACAAGCAATTCAAGGTACTCAAAACATTTATCGTCGCCCGTATTGGTATTAACAGAAACTATCCACACTATAAACCAAAACCCATCCGAACAAGACGGTTTAAAAAACCCAAAAATAACCGCGTATGCATACCAATAAGTAAGATATTATCGCGTAAATAACGAAATTGACTTACCCCGCCTTCATCAATTCCCAAATAACGCACAGGTGTGTTGATATTTATGGCTTTAACGCCTGTCCATGCAAGATTTACAACCACCTCAGGTTCAAAATCAAAACCGCGCGCCCATTTCGTGGTATGCATTACCGCAATTAATTTTTCAATAGGATAAACCCGCATACCAAATAATGAATCCTCTATTCCCCAGTTTAAGGTTTCTAAATTTACCCATGCATTTGAAATTCGTCGCCCTTGAACTCTTAACGCAGGTGCTGATTCTTCAAAAATAGGGTTACCCAATATCATCGCCTCTGGGTTTTTTTGAGACTTTTCTATAAATTCGCCAATAGATTCGGCCGAATGCTGTAAGTCTGCATCCATCGTTAAAACATGGGTAAATCCTTTTAATTGTGCCTGTTCAATCCCTTTTAAAATAGCCGCCCCTTTGCCTTTATTTTCAGGTAAGTGAATGATATAAAGGGCATCCGCATATTGTTTTTCTAAGGAAATTAGGGTTTGCTCACTGCCATCATCACTCCCATCAATCACGACCCAGACAGGTTGATGATACCCTAAGATTTCAGCGACTGTTTTTTGTAAAATTGCGCCCGTATTGTAACTAGGGATAAGAATAAGGTGTGTCGATGAAAAAGGAATTGATTGGTTTTTCATAGCGGGTTGTTTTAACCCAATAAATTATCAAGTAACATCATTAATATAAAGCCCCCCATTAAGGAAAAAGTTGCATGACGAGAACGTCCTTTTCGATGAGTTTCAGGAATAACGTCTTCCGTGATGACAAATAACATTGCTCCTGCGGCAAAGCCCATTGCAATGGGTAAGAAAGGGGTAAAAACACTTGCCATTGTAAGACCCAATAAACCACCAATCGGTTCAACCAAGCCTGTTAAGGTGGCTATGCCAACCGCCTTCCATTTGTTATAGCCTAAACCAACTAACGGCAAGGCAACCGCTAAGCCTTCAGGGATATTTTGCAAGGCAATCGCAATTGATAAAACAAGTCCTTGGTTCAAATCCCCTGAGCCAAAACTGACCCCGACTGCCATGCCTTCAGGGAAATTATGAATGGTGATCGCGATGATAAAAAGGCTGATTTTTTGCAATGAATCCGATTTGGCTTTATTTTCAGTTTCAAAGTGCAAATGCGGTAATTTTTTATCGGTGTAATGTAAAAATAATGCGCCGATAATCATCCCAATTGACACAATCCACAAACCCTTATCGGTCCAAAGACTATTTCCAATTTCCATTCCAGGGAGGATCAATGAAAATGCCGTGGCCGATAACATAATACCCGCCGCCGCACCCAACAAACATCGAAAGACTTGAGGTTTAATTTCTTTAAAAAAAACAGCAGGTAATGCCCCTACCCCTGTTGCAAGCCCTGCTAAAATACTCGCCAACAAACCTATAACCACCATTTTTCCAAATAACAGGTATAAAGTTCCAAAAATAAAGGCTTGAACGACTAAAAAAATGCCTGCCCATGCAAGATAGCGTTGTTTTGACGGTAAGCTTTGAATTTTTTGATAGCAGGGGTGTTTTTGAATGCCGATAAACTGAGTTTCAAAAAAGATTGTCAGATTTTTCAGGGTCGTCATTATATCGGCCTTAAGTATAAAACTAAAAGCCCTGCATTATATCGAAACCTTAAGAAATAAGTGGATTAATTTAGGGTTAAAGAAATCGGTGAATATCGATAAAAATGGCTAAAATCAAAGAAGTTAAGGTGATAAAAAAACAATCTAATGAAATGCTTAACGATGATTTATTGTGGTTTAGGCAATAATAAAAGCTTAAAAAAAGATGCCCCATACTCAGGATAATGACCGCAAAAAGTAATGTTAATTCAATCAATATAATTTCATTACTCTGTGTATAATGTGAAGAATGTAGTTCTATCGTATGTAAAGTAGAGACTAACAACAACATGAATGACAGCCAAACAGATAACCAAAATTTTGTGTTAGGGCTAGACGCAGAACGAAGACTTATACTCATATATGATAATTCATTTATAAAACGACCCTTATTTGCTTCGCCCGTATAATAGCCTAATGAGCTTGTTTTATAAATGTGACAAAATGTCGCAGAGTTTCTAAGTTTATTCTTTATCGTATTAGTTTCTGTCTTTTTAACTTATTTCCAAATAATCGTTTAATATTCCGCAGGAGTGACCTATGGAACTGGATGTCGCGTTTAATTCATCGTATTTTGTTGCTTTCATAATGGGACTCTTTAGTAGTATCCATTGTATTGGAATGTGTGGCTCAACGATTGGCACATTAACGCTAAGTCTTTCTCCTGAGGTTAGAAATAATAAAAAGCAGTTGTTTTTCTTTGTGCTCAACTACAATATTGGTCGTATTTGTAGTTATGCAATTGCGGGTGCATTGGTCGGTTTATTAGGTACGCTCCTTAAATCCCCTTTATCCGATGGCCATGCCTATAGAATCATGCAATTATTTTCAGGCATCATTATGGCAGCAGCGGGGTTTTATATTGCAGGTTGGTTTCCACGATTTGCCTATATTGAGCGTTTAGGGGCAAAATTTTGGCGATTAATCGAACCCTTAGGACACAAACTTATTCCCGTTAAAAACCGATTACACGCCCTATTTTTTGGTATGGTATGGGGCTGGATGCCTTGTGGATTAGTCTATAGCGCCTTAACCTTATCCGCCAGTACAGGGGATATTTTAAGAAGTTGTTTTAGCATGCTCGCATTTGGCTTAGGCACTTTACCCGCTGTAATGGGGGTTGGTATAATGACGGGTATCTTAACCAAATTATCCCAAATGAGTCGTTTTAAGCAAACCGTTGGAATACTATTAATAACATTAGCACTTTTGGCAGTTTTTCCATGGTTAAACCCCATGCGCCTACATTAAACTCTCATCAATTAAATCATAAATAAGGTCTTATCATGATTCAATTCAACTCAATTATTGGTCACTCGCCTATTTTTGAATCCCTTTTGCGTAGTGCAAAAGTGGTTGCAGCAACCGATGTAACCGTTCTCATTAAAGGTGAAACAGGAACAGGAAAAGAAGTTTTAGCCACCGCCATTCAAAAAGCAAGTTCACGCGCTAATAATGCCTTTGTGGTGTTAAATTGTGCCGCCCTACCTGAAGGCATTATTGAATCCGAACTTTTTGGACATCGAAAAGGGGCATTTACAGGGGCGACCGCGAACAAACAAGGTATTTTTCAAACCGCCGATAATGGCACTTTATTTTTAGATGAAATAAATTCACTGCCTTTGGCGATGCAGGCTAAATTATTACGTTTTTTAGAAACAGGTGAATGTTTTGCCGTAGGAGATGTGAAACCTTATAAAGTAAATACTCGTATTATTGCGGCGACTAATGCCGACCTTAATCAAAAAATTGAACGAGGTGAATTTAGACAAGATTTATTTTTTCGTCTCAATGTAGTGCCACTTGAGTTGCCTACATTAAAAGAAAGAAAAGACGACCTTCGGATGCTAGCGAAACATTTTTTAAACTATTTTTCAGAAAAACACCATCTTAACCTGTCCAAATTTAGCCGACAAGCGCTTAAAAAACTGGAACACTACCCATGGCCTGGCAACATTCGTGAATTACGAAATCTATGTGAACGCTTAAGTATTTTATTGGCAGGACAAACGATTGAGCCAGAAAATTTACCTTATGAATTTAACCGCCACACAAAATCAAATATAAGTGACAACTTTACTTTGCCTTTGCTGGGCTTAAAGCTGGAAATATTGGAAGCAGACCTCATTAACCAAGCTTTAAAGCGAACAAATGGTAATAGAAGTCAATCTGCCCGTTTATTGGGTATTTCAAGAGATACGTTACTTTATAGAATTCAAAAGCACGGCATCATGAATTGTTAATAAAACTTCAACCTCTTTAGACATAAAAAAACCGTTGTCAACAGAATCGACAACGGTTTTTAATATCAGTTGAAACGTGCTAAATCTTAATCTTCTTCTTCTGGTTCTGCAAAAACCCATTTTACGAAGAAATAGCCTGCAGTAATAACGACAAGTGCTCCAACCATGCCTTCTGGCTCTTTTAACATTTCAGTGATGTCTAAGATCGCTCCCATGAGTATCCTACCTTATATTTTTGTTGTAATTAAGAATAAATGCGCCGTTTTGTTGGCACCTGAGGCACTTATGTTACTTTAGGCAGTTCTAAAGTCAAGTGAAATTACATTATAGCCCTAACAGATTTAAGTAAATTAAAACTTCTCTAAAACAAATAAGGGTCGATAAGTATTTGTTTAATCCCCTTGTGTAGATTAAACTGAACAGGTAAGAAGGAAAGTAAGAAAATCAAGCAGCACCATAACAGTCTGAATCAGTGAAACTTCCCTGATTTTGGATGATTTTCTGGCACTAAATCACTTAAATCTATTAAAGACAACTTTATAAATTTAAATATTTTTATAAAAAAATAACAAGAGGTAAAAAAATGGTTTTCGGAGGAATAATATCCATCTTAATAGCAATATGGATCTTTAGAACAGCAAGAGAAGCCAAAACAGGGCATACTTTTTATTGGGTTTTAGGCAGCATCATCACCTTTCTCGTCGTACAATTTTTTATGATGTCTGTCAATGCGAGTATCATTGAATTTTTTGATGGTGATGTCAGCGATGCATACGATAATGCAGGTGGCTTAAATTCACGTGATAACAGTGATACAGCAGGACTTCAATCAGGAACAGGCGGTAACTTAATCGGAATTTTATTTGAAATTATTCCGTGGATCACTCCATTTTTTGTCATCGCATTCGCTCGATTAGTTTTCATGCTAAAACAACCTTTTGGTTTTATGGCGCTCTTTGGTGGCATTAAAGAAACCTTTATCGCTATTGGTGATAGTTTTAAAACCAGCGATCAAGAAGCAAATGCATCAGTAACGCAAGCATCAAGTACATCTCAAGAAGAAAGCAGTAGCGACTCTAAAGAATAGCCTTACACCTTTAGACCTAAAAGCCCAAGTACATTGCTTGGGCTTTTTTATGAAACCTTACACCACTAAATTCACAACCGCAATAATCACAAAAATAAATAAAAGAGTGAATCCAATACCCACAAAAATATAACTACTTGGGCTACCACCCGCAAAATCTTGGGTTCTATTTGCCTTGCTTTGTATCCCTATAAAGGCAGAAAAAACACTTTTAACGATTTGAAAAAAAGTCGGTTTCGACACAGTCTCTCTCCTTAAAATTAACATTAGACGACTATAATATACTCTACTAAACTTTTAACACAACCTTTGACTCTCACCTCTTATTCCGTCGAATTTTACGCTTATGAACACACAGCAATTACTAAAAAAGCAGTTAACCAAACGTATCTTATTCTTAGATGGCGCAATGGGGACTATGATCCAGAACTATCAACTGCAAGAGGCGGATTATCGAGGGGATCGGTTTAAAGACTGGCAAAGTGACCTAAAAGGCAACAATGATTTATTATCTTTAACGCAACCAAACATTATTAAAGCGATTCACACCGCCTATTTAGACGCAGGCGCGGACATCGTTGAAACCAATACCTTCAATGCAACCACCATTGCGATGGCAGATTACTCAATGGAGTCGTTAGCCTATGAAATTAATCGGGAATCAGCACGCATAGCGAAAGAAGCCTGTACTGAAATCACCGCAACCAATCCTAATAAACCCCGTTTTGTCGCAGGCGTTTTAGGCCCTACCAATCGTACCGCCTCCATGTCCCCTGATGTTAATGACCCAGGGTTTCGTAACATTCATTTTGATGATTTAGTCACCGCATACACCGAAGCCACCACAGGCTTAATTGAAGGGGGCGCGGATATTATTTTAATCGAAACCGTGTTTGATACCTTAAATGCCAAAGCGGCTATTTTTGCCGTCACCCACGTTTTTGAAACCATCGGTAAAAAATACCCTGTGATGATTTCAGGCACCATTACCGATGCTTCAGGACGCACCTTATCGGGACAAACTGCCGCCGCATTTTGGTATTCATTGCGCCATATTGAACCTATTTCTATCGGCTTTAACTGCGCCTTAGGAGCCACTGAATTACGCCAATATATTGACGAACTCTCCAGCATTGCTAATGTCCACATTTCCGCACACCCAAACGCAGGTCTTCCCAATGAATTTGGTGAGTACGATGAAACCCCTGAACAAATGGCGGCAGAAATTGGTGACTGGGCGAAAAATGGCTATTTAAATATTATTGGGGGCTGTTGTGGCACCTCCCCTGCCTACATTAAAGCGATTGTCGCCGCCGTCGAAAAATACCCGCCCAGAAAAGCCCCTGACTTAGACATACAATGCCATTTGGCAGGCTTAGAGCCGATGAGCATTGCGAAAGAGAGCTTGTTTGTCAATATTGGTGAACGTACAAATATTACAGGCTCGGCACGCTTCAAACGCCTCATCATTGCAGAAGACTATGAAACCGCTTTAGAGGTTGCGCGCGATCAAGTCGCAAATGGGGCCCAAATTATCGACATCAACATGGATGAAGGCATGTTGGAGTCAAAAGCCGCGATGGTACGTTTTTTACATTTAATTGCCGCCGAGCCCGATATTGCCAAAGTCCCAATCATGATTGATTCTTCTAAGTGGGATATTTTAGAAGCGGGCTTAAAATGTATTCAAGGCAAAGGCGTGGTGAATTCGATTTCCATCAAAGAAGGCGAAGCCAACTTCATCAAACAAGCCAAATTAATTCGTCGTTATGGCGCGGCAGCCATTGTGATGGCCTTTGATGAAACAGGACAAGCCGACACAGAAGCCCGAAAAATAGAAATTTGCACCCGAGCCTATAAAATCCTCACCGAACAAGTCGGATTTCCGCCCGAAGATATTATTTTTGACCCCAATATTTTTGCAATTGCCACAGGGATTGATGAGCATAATAATTATGGGGTCGATTTTATTGAAGCCACCCGAGAAATTAAACAAAGATTGCCTCATGCGATGATTTCAGGCGGCGTATCCAACGTATCGTTTTCATTTCGTGGCAACAACCCCGTTCGTGAAGCGATTCATGCGGTGTTTTTATATCATGCGATTCAAGCAGGTATGGATATGGGAATTGTTAACGCAGGACAGCTTGCTATTTACGCCGATATTCCCCCCGCTTTACGCGAGGCGGTTGAACATGTGGTCTTAAATAAAGATAAAGAAGGCACGGAAAAATTATTAGAATTAGCCGAAAATTATCGCGGTGATGGCACTACAGCTACTAAAAAAGAAAACCTTGAATGGCGCACATGGGATGTCAATAAACGCTTAGAACATGCTTTAGTCAAAGGCATTGCCGATTATGTCGAAGAAGATGCCGAAGCCGCACGCTTAGTGTCTGAAAAAACCTTGCATGTGATTGAAGGGGCGCTTATGGATGGCATGAATGTGGTAGGGGATTTATTTGGCGAAGGAAAAATGTTTTTACCGCAAGTGGTAAAATCCGCCCGCGTCATGAAAAAAGCGGTGGCGTATTTAATGCCGTATATGGAAGCGGAAAAAGACGGTGAAATCAGCAGTAATGGCAAAATTCTCATGGCAACCGTGAAAGGCGATGTGCATGATATTGGTAAAAATATTGTCGGCGTGGTATTACAATGTAACAATTATGAAGTGATTGATTTAGGCGTGATGGTACCTGCCGATACCATTTTAAAAGCCGCGCGTGAACACAAGGTTGATGTGATTGGCCTCAGTGGTTTAATCACACCCTCATTGGATGAAATGGTGCATGTTGCCAAAGAAATGCAACGCCAAGGTTTTGATATTCCGTTATTAATTGGCGGTGCAACCACCTCAAAAGCGCATACCGCGGTTAAAATTGAACCCAATTATACAGGCTCAAGTATTTATGTCACCGATGCCTCGCGCAGTGTTGGCGTGGTGAGTAATTTACTCAGTAACGAATTAAAAGAAGCCTACGTTAACGACATTCACAGCGACTATGAAAAGGTTCGAGAACGTCATAAAGGCCGTAAGGCGAAGATTCAACAACATGATTTAACCACCGCCAGAGCGAATAAACATTCGCTAGAAAATAGCCATTATGTCAAACCTGATTTTTTAGGGGTAAAGGTGATTGAGGATGTTTCATTGGCGACATTGGCTGAATATATTGATTGGAGTCCCTTTTTTCAAACATGGGAATTATCAGGCCGTTACCCTAAAATTTTTAATGATCCTATCATTGGCAAAGAAGCACAAAACTTATTTAGCGATGCAAACATCATGCTGGATAAAATTATTACCGAAAAGTGGCTAACCGCTCACGGCGTGATTGGGTTTTTCCCCGCAAATAGTCAAGGCGATGATATTTTGCTGTATACCAATGAAAATAAAACCGAAAAACTCGAAACTTTACATCATTTACGTCAACAAAATGTCAAGCCTCCAGGGCAAGCCAATTATTGTTTAGCCGATTTTATTGCCCCTGCTGATTCAAATGAACTTGATTATATCGGCGGCTTTGCGGTCACCACAGGTGTTGGTATAGAAACTAAACTGGCTGAGTTTGCCCAAGATCATGACGATTACAGTTCAATTATGCTCAAAGCCTTAGCGGATAGACTTGCTGAAGCGTTTGCCGAATATTTACATCAACAGGTAAGAATCACGCACTGGGGTTATGCAAACGATGAAACGCAAAATAATGACGCGTTAATTAAAGAAGATTACCAAGGCATTCGTCCAGCTCCTGGTTATCCTGCCTGCCCTGATCACACCGAAAAAGCCAAATTATTTGAGCTGTTAAACGTCACAGAAAATACAGGGATTGAATTAACCGAGTCGTATGCGATGACTCCGACAGCGGCGGTCAGTGGTTGGTATTTTGCGCACCCAGAGGCACGATATTTTAATGTGGGTAAAATTGCAGAGGATCAATTAAGCGATTATGCGCAACGGAAAAATTTAACCGAAGAAGTTGCACGACGTTGGTTATCGGCGCATTTGCATCATTAATGTATATACTTCCAAATTTTAGGATAAATAATGCACACCTTTAAGAATTTTAAAAATTTTGCAGATGTTGAAATTGATTTATCGAAACCGATGACGTTGCTGATTGGGCGCAATGGATCTGGGAAATCGAATCTAATTGAGGGAGTGGAGTTATTAGCTGAGCTGATTAAAGGTCGGTTAATAGACGATATTTCTGACCTTGGTCGGAGAAGCAAATTTGAGATTCGAGGTGGTTTAAAGGGATGTTTGAAAAAGGGAGAAAAAAAAGTTTCGATGGGTTTTGAATATTCAAATAAACTTAATAATAAAATAGATAAATTTAAATATATTAGTGAACTAACTATTAATCGTTATATTAAATCTGAATCGCGGGGTTTTATTAATGACACCTTAATATTTTCAAATGAAAATTCAGATGAAATAGAAATAAAAAAAGATGCTGCAATTCTTTTAGGTATGGGAGTAGGGGCTCTTATCGGAGGCGCTCCCATTGGTTACATTGGTTGGGGACTAGCTTTTTTATTAAATAAAAAAATATACCCAAAATTAAAATTAAAAGAAAGTATTGAACGTGAATTTGAAACACATGTTTTTGATATCCATCCTCATCTTATGCGAAATTATGAAGATAAAATTCAAATAAAGTTATCTAAAAATGGCTCTAATCTTTCATCTGTACTTTATTATTTACAACAAAAATCACCTGATATATTACAAAAAATTTTAGAACGTATTAAAGAGTTTCCTGAAGAACCTATTATAAAATTTGATTTTATTCAGACACCTGATGACGTTCTTTTTGAGTTCCAATATGAGAATAAGTTGAAAATTAATGCCAAATTATTATCGGACGGTACACTTCGCGCCTTAGCCATTCTCACTGCCTTAGAAACCGTCCCTGAAGGTTCACGAGTGATTATTGAAGAAATTGATAACGGCATTCATGCTTCCAGAACCAAAGTGTTGCTTGATGCTATTTGGGAAACCAGCAATCGTCGAAGATTAAATACCTTAATCACCACGCATAATTCAGCTACTTTAGATGGGTTAAATGATGAACAATTAGCTTGTGTAGTGGTTTGTCATTATGATAAAGCAAGTCAATCTTCAAAACTTACGCCACTTTTTGAATTACCTAATGCTATAGAATTATTAGAAAGGGGGTCTTTAGGTTCAATCGTTGCTAAAAACTATATTGAACAACATCTAGACCCTGAATTTGAAGCAGAAAGAAAAAAAATTGCTTTGGAATGGTTGGAGTCAATGGAATGAAAAAGCGTATTTTAGTGATTGATACAGGCTATTTAGACGAATTTTATAAAATTGATAAATATTCCACAGAACAGGGATATAACGAAGTAAAAAAACGTTTTTCAGAAGCCATAGTAAAAAACGATCCCTTATATGTTCCTATTTCTGTCATTTTTGAACTCACTAATCATATTGCACATTTAAAAAATTCAGAACAACGTAAACAAATTGCTAAAAAATTAGCCTCTCACGTTGAAAATAGTATTAAAAAAAGAACCCCATTTAGAATTGTTCCTAGCAAAGATTTTGCAACAGTAGAAATTTTAGCAAAAACATTAGTTGAGTTTTCTGAAAAATATGTTTCTAAAGGAATAGGATTAACCGATGCTTCTGTTTTACTTGAAGCAAAAAAACTCCGAAAAAAATACCCTAACGATTATTGTATTTATATTTGGACACGAGATTCCGCGCTGAAACGACTTGAACCTGATACTGAAGCCAATAAATTTGTTTAATAAATAAAATTTAAATGAGTAGGAATCCAAATGAACACCGCCAAACAATTAAACATAAGCATTAATGAGTACTTACAAGGGGAACTTGTCAGCGACATAAAATATGAATATATAAATGGGGATGTTTTTGCAATGGCAGGGGCAAAACGCTCGCATAATATTATTAGCATGAACTTAGCTATTCTTTTGGGGACTCATTTGAAAGATACACCCTGTCAAACGTATGGCTCTGATATGAAAGTGGGTATTTTAACCGAAAGCGATGATGTCTTTTATTACCCTGATTTACATGTGAGCTGTGAAAAATCGGATAATGAACTTTATAATGTTGAGCCTAAACTCATTATTGAAGTATTATCAGACTCCACCGAACGAAAAGATCGTGCTGAAAAATTTAGAGATTACCGAAAATTAAACAGTTTGGAAGAATATGTTTTAGTGGCGCAAGAGAGTCTTCGTGTTGAAATTTATCGTCGATGCGATCAATGGGAATTAGTATTATTAGAAAATGAGGCTCAATTTTGTTTAGATTCCATTGCGCTATCTTTAAATACTTTAGAACTTTATGAAAATGTCTTTGAGGCCTAATAAAATGTCCACTCATATCCTGAAAATATTAGCTATTTGTACAGCGCTACTACTTGCTTCCTACACCACGTCACAAGCTATCGGCAAAAAACCCTTTCCTGAGTCGGTAGACGGACATACCATCATCAAGGGTCTCATTGGAGTAATAAATAAAGATGACTTTTACTTGATCCTATCATCAGGAAATAAGTATATTAATTTCTGTGAAAGTAAGGTGACAAAAGAGGCGTTTAAAAAGTACTTTAATCAATTAAAAGAGAAACCGACCTCTACACTGGTAGGAGGTATAGTTGAAGTAACTCTTCATTATAATCATTCTTATGATCCAACAAATTGCAAGCTACTTAAGCGTCGAGATGATGGCACGTTGATTGTAAAAAACGCATACAGCTATTCTTACATTATTATTCACAATATAGGTGATTCGGTTCAATACAAAAAATAGGTCATACATTACGAACTACACGACAACATAGAACAACCCGCGCGCGTTCTTGCCCAATCAGGACGTTTTTCAGCATACTGTTGTTTATCAGGCTGTTCAGCATAAGGCTTACGAAACAGTTCTAATAATTCCTCGACCATTGAAAAATCGCCTGCCTCGGCTTTATCAATCGCTAATTGCGCCAGATAATTTCGGAAAACATACTTAGGGTTGACCGTATTCATTCGGGATTGTCGCTGAACATCATCAATACCCGCCGCTCGTATCCGTTTAACATACACTCGCAACCATTCCCCCATGCGTTTTTTATA
>JAGLEW010000122.1 GCA_023144875.1 Methylococcales bacterium | reverse complement strand
CGCTAATGGTGAAATTTATAATAAATGGAAAATGACAGCCGCCCATAACGGCCTTCCAATGGGAACTAAAGTTCGAGTAACCAACTTAAGGAATAAACGCTCCATCGTTGTAAAAATTAATGATACGGGTAGTTTTAGAAAGCGTCTTATTGACTTATCTTATGGTGCCGCTCGAAAACTTGGCTTTATCCGCCAAGGACTTGCTAAAGTAAGAGTCACCGTTCTTAGATAATAAACAACGTCTAAAAAGTAAAGAGACGTAAAGGAATACGTCTCTTAAATTATCGCTTTAGGTTTTTTCAACCATTTCCACTGCTTTTTTTCGATACTGAATCGATGAATAAACCGATAGACTAATAAAAGTCACTCCGATTAGCCCCGTCACAATTTCAGAAATATGAACCACCATACTTAATAACATAATCGTCGCTAATGCACCAATTGCATAATGCGCGCCATGTTCTAAAAATATATAATCATCCAACGTGCCTTTATTCACCAAAAAAATAGTCAAAGAACGTACAAACATCGCGCCAATTGCCAAACCAATCATAATAATAACGACATCTTTGGTAATCGCAAAAGCACCAATCACGCCATCAAATGAAAAGCTAGCATCCAAAACTTCGAGATAGATAAACGCCATCACCCCTGTCCGTTTTAAGACGTTCCCTGTGCCACTGTCCTTTTCGCCTTCCAACAATTCGATACTGGTAATTAATACATAAAGGATAATTCCACCTAAACCCGCCAATAAAGCGGATAGCTTTTCTTCTTCAGGCAAAAAACTCTGCATGATTAATAAGGCTAATAAAACAATAATCACTTCAGCCGAATCTAATTTTCCAATTTTAAGCAATTTTTTCTCCAATTTTTCCAACCACATCACTTCTTTTTCATGATCAAGAATAAAATAAAGGAAAACTAACATCAAAAATGTTCCGCCAAAGGCTGAAATTTGAATGTGTGCGGAACCTAAAAAAGATGAATATAATTCAGGATCAGCAACCGCCATATACGCCACTTCAAAAAAACCTAAATCAGCGGCAAATGCCACGATGACCACAGGAAAAACTAAGCGCATCCCTAAAACCGCAATTAACATGCCCCATGTTAGAAAGCGACGCTTCCAAAGCTCCTCCATGTCCTTGAGAACCCCAGCATTCACCACCGCATTATCAAATGATAAGCTTACTTCTAAAATGGCTAAAACCCCAACAACGGCAACGCCTGTCAAGCCATCCCACAATAACGCAATCAACAAGCCAATGCCTGTCACAATGAATGAATATTTAAAATCCTGCATAATAAGTCCTGAGTTTAAGTCAATAAAAGGTTAATTAAAAAGTGATTCGCAAAACAACGTTATCTATTGATAGCGTGTTGGATCATTGATAGCCGCTTGCTCAAAACCTGTTTTACGTAAACGACAGGCATCGCAAACGCCACAAGCCTTCCCTTGAAAATCTGCAGAATAACAGGAAATTGTCTGTTTATAATCAACCCCCAAGGCACAACCTTGCTGAATAATTTCAGCTTTTGTTAGGGTAATTAATGGCGTGTGTATGTTAATAAGTTGTCCTTCAACACCTGCCTTTGTAGCCACATTCGCCAGCGCTTGGAAAGCATTAATAAACTCAGGACGGCAATCTGGATAGCCCGAATAATCAACCGCATTAACCCCAATAAAAATATCATGCAGTTGCAAAACCTCTGCCCAACCCAAAGCTAATGATAAAAAAATCGTATTTCGTGCAGGAACGTAAGTGACAGGAATCCCAGGTTGAGGCGTTTTTGGCACTTCAATATGCGTATCTGTTAAGGCAGAACCGCCAATAGAGGCTAAATCAAGTTCAATAACTTTATGTTCAGCTACTTCGTAATCACAGGCAATTTTTTGTGCTGCATCAAGTTCGGCGTTATGACGTTGCCCATAATCAAAGCTCAGGGCATAGCAAAGAAACCCCTGTTGTTTCGCAAGTGCTAAAACAGTAATTGAATCCAGCCCACCCGACAGTAATATAATGGCTTTTTTTGACATGAATTATTTACCCTGAGCGTCCGCCCAAAGGTATTTATGAAGTTGAATTTGAAAACGTACGGGTAATTGATCGTGTAATATTTTATCAGCAAGCGCTGTTGAGGACATTTGATCGGCAACATTTGAAAATAATATCTGGTAACGCGCCGTTAATTTATACTCGACCAGTATTTTTTTTGACCATTCATAATCCGCATCCGTTCCAATAACAAATTTAATTTGATCTTGAGCGCTCAGATAATTAATATTTTGATACTGATTTCTGGACAGTTCACCCGAACTGGGGGTTTTTAAATCCATCACTTTAATAATGCGTTTATCAACCCCTGAAATATCCAACGCACCGCTGGTTTCTAATGAAACCTGATAGCCATCATCGGCTAATTGCACCATGAGTGGTAATACATTGGTTTGAGATAATGGCTCACCCCCTGTAACCGTGACATAATTGGTATTATAAGTTTTAACTTTATCTATAATCGCGTCTAACGACATTTTTTGGCCGCCAGTAAATGCGTAATCAGTATCGCAATAAACACATCGTAACGGACAGCCAGTTAAACGTATAAATACGGTAGGTAATCCTACTGTATTTGATTCACCTTGCAAAGAATAAAAAATCTCGGTAATACGTAATCTTTTTTGATCATTCACCTAGGATTATAACTTGGCTTTACCTGCTCTTTTGCTCGCTATTTTAGCGGCGCGAGTTTTTGGGTAATTAATAATAATATAATCTAAATATTCTTTCGCTTTAGGTCGGTTATTTAACGATAATTGAACTAAGCCTAATTTTAATAAAGCACCCGGCACTTTATCACTGGTTGGGTAATTAGCAACAACCTTATCAAACGCTTGCATTGCTTTTTCTTTTTTACCTTTCAATAATAAAGCTTCACCTAACCAATATTGCGAGTTATCCGCTAACGGACCTTTAGGATAGGTTTTAATCACCTTATTAAATCCTGCGATCGCTGCGTCAACTTTTTTCGCTCTTAAGCTTAAATAAGCAACTCTATAGGTTTTTTTTTCGCCCTTACTCGCAGGAACAATCTTAGCTTTTTTTACGGTGCGTTGATTAGCAGCAGATCCCCTAGTAACCGCTTTTACAACAGGTTTTTTAGCTGCTGCTTTTACAACTGGCTTTACAATTGGTTTTTTAGCCGCTGCTTTTACAACAGGTTTTTTAGCTACTGCTTTTACAATTGGTTTTTTAGCCGCTGCTTTTACAGCAGGTTTTAAAGATGTATGAAGTTTATCAACTTTATTTTGTAAATTTGATACAACTACTTGCAGTTTATTAAGACGTGTTGTTAGTTGACCTGTTGCATTTTTGGTTGGCTTGTAAACAGAACTGTCTGCAACAGGAGCGACTGCCGCATAAGCACCACTCATACTCATTGCCGTTAAAAGCGTTATTTGTAATAATTTCATAGATTATTTCCTTTGATAAATTAAATGTACGCGTCGATTGAGACGCCATGCTGATTCGTCATGATTAAGAGAGGTTGGTTTTTCTTCGCCATAGCTAACAAACTCTAACTGCGTTCCAAAAACACCTTTTGCCTGCATAATTCGAGCAACAGCTTTCGCGCGCTCTTCACCTAACGCCACATTATATTCGCGTGAACCTCTTTCATCAGCATGCCCTTCTAACACAATTACTTGATTTGGATGCGCGCGTAAATACGCACTATACTTATCAACAACAGAGTGAAACTGAGGCTGTATTTCACTACTATCATATAAAAAATAAATGGTCTCATTTGATAGGGGTAAAGAAGCCACTCCAGAGATAATATTAGTGCTAGCATTGGGCTTAGTATTATAAGCCCCTTGTTGCTGATAAGCCGATGAATTAGGGTTATAAGCGGTTGGATTATAACCATCTGTGGTCGCCGACTTATAAGGGTCATAGCCTCCAACTGTTGCCGAAGGTTCTTCATCTTGCCCAAAAAAATTTAAATTTTTATCATTTGTACACGCGGATAAGAATGTTACCATTACCGCTAAAATGAGTATTAATTTATACATCCTCATAGGTATATTCCCAGTCTGTAAGTTGTATTAATCGTTAATTTTGGCTTAAAAAAAGGGTGATTGTTCAGCATACCACCCTACCTAAAATTAAGAACGAATTTTTTAATTATAACATCATCACTATAAATTTCAGATTCTTTCTTCCTGAAACTACGGTGCCCACGCAGGCTCACGAACTTCAGGGTTTTGAAACTCTAATTTTTGGTGAATCTTGCCATCAATTGACACCGCCGATAAAATGCCACGTCCACCTCGACGAGCCGCATATAAAACCATCGTACCATTATTGGCAAAACTTGGCGATTCATCCAAGCTTCCTGAGGTTAACACGGTAAATTTTTTGGTTTTAAGGTCTAATAAACCAATTTTATAGCCTTTACCACTGGCGTGAACCATCGCTATTTTTGAACCATCAGGGGAAAAATTAGCACTCGCATTATAATTCCCTTTAAAAGTAAGACGTTGAGCTTTTCCACCTAACGTTGAAACCCTAAAAAGCTGAGGCCCACCCGCTTGATTTGACGTATAAACAATACTTGCCCCATCAGGCGCCCACGTCGGTTCGGTATTAATCGCCAAATTATGCGTTACCTGAGTTAATTGCTTACTCACAACATCCAACACATAAATATCAGGACTACCGCCTTTTGAAAGCGTTAGCGCTAACTTTCGCCCATCAGGTGACCATGCAGGCGCACCATTGATACCAGGAAAAGAGCTTATTTTAGTCCGCTTTCCCGTGGCTACATCTTGAACATAAATAGCCGCGCGGTTATTTTCAAACGAGACATAAGCAATTTTTTTACTATTAGGCGACCAAGTTGGTGACATAATTGGCTGACGAGAAGAGACCACCGTTTGCGCGTTATAACCATCAACATCTGCAATTTGTAGGCGATAACTCATACTACCCACTCCGCCTTTACTGCTCACATAAGCGACTTTCGTGCCAAAAACCCCTTTTTTACCCGTTAGTTTTTTATAGACTAAATCACTAATTCGGTGAGCGGCTTGTCGTAATCCACGAGGATGTGAGGTAATTTGATAATCCATAATTTGTTCTTTTTTGGAAATATCAAATAATTGGAAAAAAATAACCGTATTCGCTGGCCTAGGATCAATTCGACCAACCAATAAATAGTCTTGCCCAAGCACCTTCCAGTTTTTAAACACCACTTGATCGGCAGAGGTCGGTCTTGAAAGCATGTCATTTTCGGGTAAGCTTTGAAAATAACCACTCCGACTTAAATCGGCGCTAATAACCCCCGCAATATTAACGGACTGACGACTAAAAGAACCAAAGGGTGGAACCGCAATAGGCACTTTACTTTCAAAAGATTTAGTAATATCAATATTTAATTCTGCGTGTAAAAACGGCGAATAAATCAGCCAAACGCTCAAAAAAATAAATGAGGAAAAAGTTTTCATAGGATCACCCTTGTTTATTTAAAACACTTTATTAGTGATATTTAAGGTCAAAGCCCTTTTATAACAGTCAAAATTAATATTTACTCAGGCTTAAAGGTAAAGGTAAAGGATTTAAAATGCTCCGTATACAGGTCTGAATCATTTGGAATCGGCAAAGGACTGGCTTTATAAACCGCATTAAGCGCTGACTGATCAAAAAAAGAGTTACCACTACTTCTGGCAATTTTTGCACTCTTAACCTGCCCATTCCGTCTTAATCGGACTCGAACTTTACAGGATAAATTAGACGCCATTGAAATAGGGCGCGTCCATGTACCACGTAACCGTCCCTGAAGCCCCCCAATAAAACGCGATATATCTTTCGCTTGTCGGGCTTTCACTTCTTTTCTTTTAACGGATTTTTTTTCAGCTTCTCGTGCGGACTTTTTGCTTGCATCACGAATTGCTTTTTGTTCTTGTGCTAACTCCCTTAACAGCTGTTGTTTTTCATCTTCTTCTCGTTGCTGACGTGCTTTTTCAGCCACCCTCGCCTTTTTTTGTCGTTGGGCGTATTTGCGTGCTCTTCTGTCTGCCGCTTGTTTTTCTTTTTTAGCATCAGCATTTGCTTTGGCACTGGCATTCGCCTTAGCATTTGCTTCGGATTTTTTGCGATTCCTTTCTTTTTTAGCCCGTCCATTCTGTGCGGCCTTTTCTTTTCGCTGCTTATCCGCCTTTTCTTTTCGGCGCTTATCCGCCTTTTCTTTTCGCCGCTTATCCGCTTTTTCTTTTTTCTTATCTTTAGATTGCTGTTTTTTTAATTTTTCAGCGCGTTCTTTTTTTTTCTTTTCAGTCTTCTCTTTGGCTTTTTTAGATTCCTGTATTTTTTTACGCTTAGTCGCAGCGATTAAACGATTCGCCTCTTGTTGTTTATCCACGATAAGTCGTTGTTGTTTTTGAGCAACTTCTTTTTCAACTTCCGCGATTTTCATTTTTAATTTTAATTGCTGAGCATCAATTTTTTGCTGCTCAATTGCTACCAGACGCTCTATTTCTGCTTCTGCTTCACGTTGTTCCGCTAATTCAACTGCCTGTAATCGCGCCAGTTCCGCCATTTGTTGTCGTTCTGCAGCAAGCCGCTGTGCTTTAAGTATACGTTGTCGCTCTAATTCAGCTAACCGAAGCGCTTCTAATTTTTCAAGACGAATACGTTCGGCTAATTCACGAGCTTGTTTTTGTTCATAGGTTTCAACTTCACTTAATGGCTCAAACAGTTCGGCTTTTTTAAGAGGAATTTCTTTCGAAAGAACAGGAGAAGTTTGAATAAAATCCTTACCGTCCAGAAGATGTACGCTGATTGCTTCGTTGAGATTGAGTTTACGTTTTATCTCATCAGAAAAGTTTAAAACAAAGAAAAACGCCAGCAACGCATGAAAGATGAGAGCGTAAAAAAATGCCGAACCGTATTTCATTTCCTTATTCGTCTGCGGTAGTAATTAAACCAATTCGAGCAATCCCTGACTGTTTTAAACCCGCCATTACTTCAACAACATCCCCATATTTCACCGCTTTATCACCACGAATATAAACCTGCATCGTCGGTTTATCATGATAAAGCGCTACAACTTTTGAGACCAATTTTTGCGATGAAACCTGTTCAGGCTTACTCGCATCTTCACTGATGTAATACTTCCCATTTTTTTTTACGCTAATAATCAGTGTTGGTGTTTCTTCGGACTGAATCGGCTTGCCTTTCGCAATCGGCAAATCAATATCAAGTCCTTGTTGTTGTAATGGTGAGGTCACCATAAAAATAACCAGTAATACCAACATCACATCAATATATGGCACGACATTGATTTCAGACATAGGTTTTCTTCGAGGGCGACGTGACTCCATTATTTGTGCGCCAATCGATGTAAACGGTTCACAAATTCATCAATAAATATTTCATGACGACTCGCAATTCGATCAACACGGGTTGCAAATCGATTGTAAGCGATCACCGATGGAATAGCGGCAAACAAACCGACAGCCGTTGCAATTAAAGCCTCTGCAATACCAGGTGCTACTTGAGTTAACGTCGCTTGTTGAACATGCACTAATGATTGAAACGCATTCATAATTCCCCAAACCGTACCAAATAAACCAATGTAAGGACTGGTTGATCCCACCGTCGCTAAAAAAGGCAAAGATTTATCTAACTTATCCAATTCTCGTGTTAACTCAATCCGCATAGCACGTTGAGCGCTTTCAATTAAGACAGCCGTAGCTAATCCCCCTTGCTGATGCATGAGAGAAAATTCTTTATAACCTCGTAAAAAAATTTTTTCAAGCCCTTTAGGTCTGTAGCGATCGCCCGATAATTTATTATAAAGCTCGGTTAAACTATCATCACCAAAGAATTTTCTTTCAAATTTTTTGGTCTGAAGCAAAGTCATCTTAAGCTCTATCCCTTTTGAAAAAATAAACATCCATGAAATCACGGAACTAATCAGTAAAATTAAAATGACAACCTGTACCACCAAGCTGGCTTCTAATACTAAGTTGAAGATGGATAAATCAATATTCATAAGTTATTTTTTTAAAGTCATTTGAATAAAACCGATAGAGCCATTAATTTAAGCCTAGCCGATTATTTAAATTGTGTTAATAATGTTAAGGGAATGGCTTTAGGCCTTAGACTTTCTGCATTTAAGCAAGCAATCTTCACCGTTGTCTTGCACAATATCTGTTGTTCTCGATGCATGTTTTGCGTAAAAATCAAACTGGCTTTTTTTAATTGGCTGATCTCAGAATGAATCACCAGAAGATCATTAAATCGGGCAGGACTTAAATAATCAACCATCGCCGAACGTACTGCAAAAATAACATTTTGCTCACGAATTAAAAGATCTTGCTCTATCCCTTTTTCACGCAACATTTCCGTACGAGCGCGCTCAAAAAATTTTAAATAATTGGCATGATAAACCACACTGCCTAAATCCGTATCTTCATAATATACACGAATTGAACACTTAAATTTTGTCATAAATTAACTTTATAGGTTAAACGCGCTAATGTCATTTTGTATAAGTGCCGTCAACTAAGCCCCCATTATTTTGCATCATTTAAAATAACTACCAAGTCCCCAGACAATAAAGCCTAGAGCGTATATTTTCAGAATATTTAATGTCACTCTTTCAGCGTATGATAATCAATATTGCAATTCAATGGCAACTACTCAATTGTTTATTTTATGCCACAAAGTTTCAATTGAGTTAATCTCAGACCTGTAAGCCAGTAAATAGTGTAAACCGATCTTCTATACGTCCTGCTTTAAATAAAACCAATAATTTTCACCCAAAAAACCAATAAGTCACGCCAATCGCCGCCAATATTCCTGCCATATCAGCAACCACACCACAAGTCACCGCATGGCGAATATTTTTAATCCCTACCGCGCCAAAATACACCGCTAACACATAAAAAGTGGTTTCCGTACTGCCTTGAACAATTGAGGCCAAATGCCCTGCAAAAGAATCAGCACCATGAGTTGTCATGGTATCAATCATCATGGCTCTTGCACCACTACCACTAAAAGGTTTCATTAAGGCTGTTGGTATAGCATCAATAAAACGCGTATCCATCCCCGCTAAATTAACATAATACCGTAAGCCATCCGCTAGCAACTCTAATGCGCCACTGGCTCTAAAAACACCAATTGCCACTAACATCGCTACCAAGTAAGGAATAATCATAATCGCGGTATTAAAACCTTCTTTCGCACCCTCAATAAACGCTTCATACGCATTTATTTTTTTAAACATCGCCGTGGTAATAAAAATAATGACTAAACTAAATAACGTCACATGACTGATTAATGCGGATTGAGTGAGCATTTCAGTTTGCGTTAATTGAGAAAAATACAAGACTAATCCACCAACAAACACACTAAAACCTAAAAAATACCCTAAAATTACTCGGTCTAATAGGTTGATTTTTTGAATCACTGAAACCATTGCCATCCCCGCAAGCGTTGAAATATATGTGGCGATTAAGATAGGAATAAACACATCGGTCGGGTTGGCCGCCCCTAATTGTGCACGATAAGTAAAAATAGCAATCGGGAATAAAGTGACCGCCGAGGTATTAATCACTAAAAATAAAATTTGTGCGTTACTCGCGGTATCGGAGCTAGGGTTGAGTTTTTGTAATTCCTGCATGGCTTTAATCCCTAGAGGCGTTGCCGCATTATCCAGACCTAAGGCATTAGCGGCAATATTCATAACCATTGCCCCTAAAGCAGGGTGATTTTCAGGGATTTCAGGCATTAATCGTTTAAATAATGGCGCTAGTCCACGGGTTAATAGCTGAATAAAGCCACAACGTTCACCAATTTTCATGATGCCCAACCATAAAGCTAACACGCCAGTTAAGCCTAATGAAATATCAAATGCGGTTTTTGAAAGGCTAAACATCGCACTCATAATGTCGGAAAAAATCTGCTGATCGCCTAAAAATAACCACTTAAAAGTGGCTATAATAAACGCTGTGATAAAAAATAAACCCCAAATAACATTTAACACGGAACCTTTCCTTAACATTTAAATTGATCTTAAGTATAAACGGCTTCAAAAATCTAAGGTTTACCAATCATAAATTCCTCGTATAATTAATCATAACTTTTTACTATTTCGGAAACCTCATTATGAGTGACATTCAACATCATCGTCTTTTAATTTTAGGCTCAGGGCCTGCAGGCTATACTGCCGCCATTTATGCAGCACGCGCCAATTTAAATCCCGTCATGATTACAGGCATGGAGCAAGGCGGGCAATTAACGACCACGACGGATGTGGATAATTGGCCAGGGGATTTTGAAGGCGTTCAAGGGCCTGAATTAATGAGCCGAATGCAAAAACACGCCGAGCGTTTTGATACTAAAATTATTTTTGATCACATTCATACCGCTGATTTATTACAATCACCTTTCACGTTAACAGGCGATGCAGGTACTTATACTTGTGATGCGCTGATTATTGCCACAGGTGCTTCGGCAAAATATTTAGGCCTAAAATCTGAAAAAACGTTTCATGGTCGTGGCGTGTCCGCTTGTGCAACATGTGATGGTTTTTTTTATAAAAACAAACCTGTAGCGGTTATTGGTGGTGGTAATACAGCCGTGGAAGAAGCGTTGTATTTAGCAAATATTGCCTCAAAGGTAACCGTGGTTCATCGCCGTGATAAATTTCGTTCTGAGAAAATTTTAGCGGATAAACTCATCGAAAAAAATGCCACAGGTAATGTCACCATTGAATGGGATTATCAATTAGAAGAAATTCTCGGTGATGAGATGGGTGTTACAGGCATGAGAATTAAAAGCACCAAAGACGATTCAAGCAAAGAAGTCGATGTTCACGGGGTTTTTATTGCCATCGGTCACACCCCTAATACAGGAATTTTCGATGGTCAGTTGGTTATGAATCATGGCTACATTCAGGTAAAAAGTGGTATAGAAGGCAATGCAACCGCCACCAGTGTTAAAGGAGTATTTGCCGCAGGCGATGTGATGGATTCCGTTTATAAACAGGCTATTACCTCATCAGGCGCAGGCTGTATGGCCGCTTTAGATGCTGAAAAATATTTAGACGATCTTGCCGATCAATCGTAAAAACGACTCTAATGCCCACCCCATTATAAATAGGCGTAATGACTATGATTGATGCAACCGCCGCATTTCGTTTTCGGCGCTTAGGAATTTTAGCTATTTTTTCTATTTATTTAGTCATTTTAGTGGGGGGCTTAGTGCGAGCATCAGGAGCAGGAATGGGTTGCCCTGATTGGCCGACCTGCTTTGGGCAATGGGTTCCGCCCACTCATGAGTCTCAATTGCCACCCGATTATCATGAAATTTACGCCGAACGGGGTTATAAAAATACGGATTTCAACCTCGTTAAAACATGGACAGAATACGCCAATCGCTTAACAGGCGTTGCTATTGGCTTTATTATTATTTTGACCGCATGGGCATCACGGATTTATTTAAAAGCCGATAAGGGTGTGTTTTATCTCTCCTTATCTGTACTTTTTTTAGTGTGTTTTCAAGGCTGGCTAGGCTCAGCCGTGGTTGCCAGTAACCTCAAACCCTTTATGATTACGTTGCACATGCTGTTAGCGTTGTTTATTGTGGCACTTTTAATCTATGCGATTGCCCGCTCACAAAAAACCTTTTTAAGCCAACTTAATACACAAAATATTCCCTCTTCAACACACACACTACTGATTGTTTTAATGTTGATAACCCTACTACAAGTAGTTATGGGAACACAAGTACGAGAAGCGGTGGATTTTATTGCCAATCAACATGGCTATATTGATCGAATCTATTGGCGCGATAGTTTTCCAATCATTTTTTATGTGCATCGTTCCTTTTCAGCAGTCGTTTTATTTGGCAATAGTTGGCTAAGTTGGAGAATCATTGCCCGTCTCCCTAAAAAACATCTATTAAAAACGGCAATCATCCATCTAATGAGCTTAATTGTGATCGCTATTTTAGCAGGGGTGAGTTTAGATCGCTTAGGAATGCCACCAATCGCTCAACCTATCCACTTATTAATCGCAAATTTAATTTTTGGGGTGCAGTTTTTTATTTTTATTTGCCTAAAATACAGCAGTAATAAATATTATAAAGATTCTTAGCCCTTTATCCCTATTCCTTAACTATTATTTCTATCAGATGAAATAAACAATCTTTCATCTATACTATGAATTAAAGTCACAAAGTTATTGAGTCTCAGTTTTATTAGACTGCGGAACAAGGTATCTTTGTAGACTGCTTTACCTTTTTATTATTTGACGTCATGTCATTAAATTATTTATTAATGGGAGATTTGTTATGTCACTGTCTGATGCGGGCAGGATCCGTCCGTATACTACTAAAAATTATATATTTTTTAGGCTATTTGATACCGCTATTATTGGATTAACATTACTATACCTTTTAAAACTCAATTCAATTGAATGGGTTCATGAAGAACATACATGGTGGTTATTATTATCGACAGTTATATTTTATATCTTTACAGAATTAAGTGATTTTTATAAAGAAAAAAGTACAAGCTATCGATTAGATATTTTAAAAGGCATTGTTTTTGCTTGGGTATTTTTTATTTTTATGATTGGGTTGAGTTATATCACACCCTTTGAAATCATTGAGAATAAAGCCTATAAAGCCTATTTATTTATTTGGGTCACTATTATTCCCATTGAAATTATTGCGTTTCATGCGGTCATTGATAAAGGGCTTACACTTATTATTAAACCCAAAGTAAACCGTGTAGCAATTATTGGAATTACAAAACTTGGAGTAGAACTTGAAAAATCATTTACTGAGAAAAATTTAAACTTTGAATTTGTAGGCTATTTTGATGATCGACTAAGTAATAGAGATAAGGTTGATATAAAACCTGAGGCAATTATTGGTGATATTGAAAAACTAATACAAATGACCAAAAATAATGAAGTGGATGCTATTTATATAACACTTGCATTACAGGCCGAAAAACGAATACAAAAAGTAGTACAAGATTTATCGGATACGACTGCCTCTGTTTATTACGCGCCTGATTTATTTGTTTTCAGCCTATTAAGCTCTCAAGTATTTGACTTTAAAGGAATTCCTGTTATTAGTATTTATGATACGCCTTTTCAAGGGGTTAATTTATTTTTTAAAGGTATTTTTGATTGTTTTTTTAGCTTTTTTATTCTAATTTTAATTTCACCTTTGCTTGCGGGAATCGCAATTGCGATCAAAATAACCTCAGAAGGGCCTATTTTATTTAAACAAAAGCGTTTTGGTTTTAATGGTGAAGAAATCACCGTCTGGAAGTTTCGTTCTATGTCCGTGATGGAAGATGGCGGCACCGTCACTCAAGCCACGAAAAATGACCCAAGAGTTACCAAATTAGGCGCTATTTTACGACGAACTTCCATGGATGAATTGCCACAATTTGTTAACGTATTACAAGGCAAAATGTCGGTTGTCGGACCAAGACCTCACGCGGTAGCTCACAACCAATATTATCGTAAAGAAGTCAGCCGTTATATGCTCCGACACAAAGTAAAACCAGGTATCACTGGGCTGGCTCAAATCAAAGGGTTTCGAGGCGAAACGGAAACAATGGATAAAATGGAAGGGCGTATTCGTTTCGATTTAGAGTATATTTCCAGTTGGTCGCTCTGGCTAGACGTTAAAATTATATTCTTTACTATTTTTAAAGGTTTTTCAGGCGCTAAAGTGTATTAAAACTCGCTCTATAAACAGCTTCATTCGCTCAAAACAATGAAGTTGTTTATTAGTCAAAATTCACCGTTAAAACTTCTTTATCTTTAAGTCCTGCGGCAATGGCATTTAAATTATTCGCATCCCCAAAACGTTTTAATTTTTCTAACGCTTTGGCATTATTCATTAAATTTCTTTTTGAAGGATTTATGTTACGTGCGGTTTCATAAGCTTTTCGAGCGCCTTCAAATTTTTTCTGCTTCATCAACGTATCACCTAAATAACGGTGATTATCTTCATTATCTTGCTTCAACTTAACCGCCAATTGAAAGGCTTCCACCGCCTTTTTAAATTGGCTGTTTTGATCATAGGCAATGCCTAAATTTTTCAAATTTTCATCACTATTCCCTTCAAGCTCCACCGTTAACTGAAATTCTTTAATGGCATCCGAAAAACGCTTAACTTTTAATAAAACCACTCCGTAAATACGTCTATGCTCAACACTATTGGGATTAAAACCCAATGCTTTTTCCAACATTTCAATGGCTTCATCATTGCGTTCTAATAAGCTTAATACTTGACCTAATTTATTTAACACAATGTCATTTTTAGGGGAATAATCCAACACATCATTATAGTGATCAACCGCCTCTTCCCAATCTTCTTTTTGCTGTTCTTCTGAACGCTGAAGCCCTTCTTTTCGTATTAATGCATCACCAAGATATTCTAAAATATCCTCTTCATAATTATTTCCAATATTATTAGAAGCTTCTTTTAAAAATTTATACGCATCCGAATATTCCTTTTTTTCAATCAATAACTTGGAAAGTTCTAATAAAATCTCACTATTATCGGGTAATAAATCATTCGCTGTGCGTAACGCTTCTTCTGCCTCACCCATTCGTCCTTGCTGTTTTAACGCAATGCCTGAATACATCCACGCATAAGGGTTATTCGGCTTACGTTCAATTAGTTTTTTAAACATCTTTTCAATAGCATCGCGATTATTTGGTGTGATTGATTCTCTTTTGATCATTTTTAATGCTTCTAAAGAATCGTCTTCGCGTACTTGTTCTTGATAAAATTTAAAGGAACCCACGCCAGTCACACAAACAATAAAAGCGATAACAGCCCATAAAAAATATTTAAAATTTTGACTTTGATATTGACTTTTCGATAAATAGGGTTTTATTTTATCAAAATCACATTTATAGTGCTTTGCCCAGACTTTATTAAAAGGCTCTTTTTGAGACCATGCCCAAATTTTTTTAATTTCTGGCCCTCTTAATAAATCCCCTTTTTTTTCTTTATACGCTTTCACTGCGGTATTGAGTCGCTCATAATTTTTTTGAGCATCAACTTCCTTTTTTTGCCATCCTTTAATGCGCTTCCAATAAGTAGCCACCGTATCATGAGCAATATCTACTTCCATTTTTGCGGTTAATTTAACCGGTAAAGCAGGGGTTAAAAACATACGTTCTAGCGTACGAAAGATATCCACCACAACAATAACATCTTTAATAGCACTGCCCGATAAAGTAGCAACTAATTCTAATTTGACGGGAAAATGTAAAATAGGCGGTTGAGTGGTTTTTTTACTTAATGTCATTTGGCGAAATAAAATTTCGGCAATGTGCGTTTGCTTACCATCTAACACATAATAAGTTTGTTCTAAATGTGCTTCAAGTGCTTGATCAATACTGCGAATCTCAGGTTTTCCGTAAAGTGCCTCTGTAAAATGATGTTCGCCTGGAATAAAATCTAACTCCCACATCCGTCTTAAAATATGTTGCAAAAGGGGTAACTGATCTTTTTTATTTTTAATATCTTTTAATATAGCATCAATTAATTTAGGCGAAACATCACTAATTATTTCTTTTTTCTTAACAGGTTTTGGCTTTGCTTTTTTGTCGGCAGGTTTCTTTTTTTTGTCCGCTTCACTTTTATAATAGTCATTCGATTCTTTGACCGACTCTTTATAAATTTTTGCAATCGCCGCTTCCGCTGGGGTTATTTTTTTGAGCTTAATCGCATCTTCTTGTTTTTTTAATGCCACTGCTAACCGAGCCTTCGATATTTTCATCGGCTCACTAATGATGGTTTTTAATTGCTCTTCAGTCAATTGTGGCGGTAGATACAGCCTTTTTTGAATTATTTGTTCAAGTTTTGGAAAGATAGGAACACTGTTCAAAAAAGAAGAACGTAAATTAATAATAACAAAAATATCTTTACTGGTTTTCTTCTTAAAGGGCGCAGGGTAGCTACTATCAATCAATAAATCGACAATCTCATTAGCAATTTCTGGTTTTTTTTCCCATAAGTGAAACAGGTCTTCAAATTGATCACAAATCAGTAATATCCGATGCCCTGTCGGTATGGGTTTATGAGATAAAATACTATGAAGACTATTACTCCCAAACATTAAGTTGTGATTTAAAAATTTATGAGCGTGTTCCTTACTGTCAAAATGATGAAGAAAGCCTTCACCAAGCCCATCGGGTTCTAACAAAGCATTCGTAAGTTCTAAATAGGGATTACTTGCGGGGCGAAAACTAACAATATGCCATTTTCTATCAGGTATTGATGCATTATTACTTAAAATCCAATTTTCTAACCCACATTTGGTTAACGAGGTTTTCCCCGAATGCGCTTCACCGATAATCGTTAAAAATTTAGTCGTTTCTAACAACGCCAATATTTCTTGGACACAGCCATCACGCCCAAAAAATAATTCCTTATCCGCTCTTTCAAAGGGACGTAAGCCAATGTAAGGCGGGGTTTTTAAAATTTTGATCGCTTCTTTGTTGAGTGCTTCAGCCATATTGGTTCGTGGGTCTTTAGTTGGTTGCAACTCGAAAGGAGGAATAAAACGTTATAGTATAGAGATTTTAAAATTCTTTTTCTTTGCATAAACCGTAAAAAACCTTATGCTTTATGAAAAATACCGTTTTTTTAATTACCGACAAGGTTTGGAAATGAAAATACTCTCAAAATTAAATGCTAAACCCATGCTCTGCTTGAGCTTATTACTTATGTCAATCAGCCCCATAATTTATGCTAAAAACCCCAAGACCATCAGTGTTGCAACAGGGGATTGGAATCAAGATAAGCGTTTAGATGCGGCCGTTTTAATGAAGAATAAAGACATGGTTGAACTGTATATTTTTTTAGCCACCAAAAAAGGACTACAACCCTTTATTTATAAAAAAAATATTGTTTGGACGGGAACAATGGAGGGTACTGAGCCTTACTTAAAAGCCAAAGGGCGTGGCTCCTTGTTGATCAACTCTGAAAATGATAGCGTCGGTCGTAATCGATGGCAACAAACCTTAACCATCTCCTATCGTGATAAAAACTTTATTGTCGGAGGTTATACCTATAACAGCTATGATACGCTGGATCTTAAAAAAACCTTTGAGTGTGACCTTAATTTATTAACAGGTCGTGGTATTAAAAATAAAAAAGCCTTTAAAATTACGCCTCAAAGAATTAAATTAAATAATTGGACAGATGAGCGTGTTGCTAAGCATTGTTCCGATGATTAAAAAACTTAAAGCATCATCATTTCAGGGGTCACTCTTAAAATTTCATCGAGAGAAGTTAACCCTTCACCCATTTTTTCGACCGCACTGAGGCGTAAAGGTCGCATTCCATCTTTAATTGCCTGCTTTTGCAAAGCATGTGTCTCGCAATCATTAATGATTAATTTTCGAAGAGCGATGCTGTTTTCCAGAATTTCATAAATGCCCACTCGACCCGAATAGCCAGTCTGGCGACATTCAACACAGCCGTTTGCCTGATAAATATGTGCGGGTTTGTTGAATGTAAACGGTTTGGTTAATTCTTGCCATTGTTCATCACTCAAGCGATACGGTTTTTTACAATGAGGGCATAAAAGTCGTAATAAACGTTGCGCCATAATACCCAATAACGTTTGCTGAATTAAATACGCAGGCGCGCCAATATTTAATAATCGACTAATCGCGGATGGGGCATTGTTGGTATGCAACGTCGAAAAAACTAAATGCCCCGTTAAGGATGCTTGAATCGCCATTTCAGCAGTTTCAGAATCTCTGATCTCGCCAATCATAATAATATCAGGGTCTTGACGCATTAAAGCTCGGATACCACTGGCAAAAGTCAGTCCAATATTTGCCTGCACTTGCATCTGATTAAAATTGGGTTCAACTTGTTCAATTGGGTCTTCCACTGTGCATAAATTAATTTCAGGGGTCGCAAGATGCTTAAGGGTGGAATACAAAGTCGTGGTTTTACCTGATCCTGTTGGCCCTGTAACCAAAATAATGCCATGAAGTTTGCCACTCATTGTCGTCCAAATTTTCTGTTCACGCGGGCTAAAGCCTAATTGCTGATAATCACGTAACAACACTTCAGGATCAAAAATACGCATGACCAATTTTTCACCAAAGGCGGTCGGCATGGTTGAAAGCCGCAGTTCAATTTCTTTATTTGCCTGAGTTTTAGTTTTAATACGCCCATCTTGTGGCAACCGCTTTTCAGCAATATTCATTCGTCCTAAAATTTTAAAACGACTCATCACCGCACTCATCACCGTTGAGGGTAATTTATAAACGGAATGCAATAAACCATCAATTCTAAACCGAACATTTCCTTGATCTCGGCGCGGTTCAATATGAATATCGCTCGCACGTTGATCAAAGGCATATTGCAGCAACCAACTCACTAAATTGACAATATGTTGATGATTGGCATCCAGATTTTTACTTTCGCCCAATTCTAATAATTGTTCAAAATTTTGTATGGTGTTTTGTACTTTGCCTGCCGCCGAAATTTCAGCGCCTTTTAACGATTTAGCAAATGCATAAAATTCCAATGAATAACGTTTAATTGCATCTGGATTTGCAATGACGCGTTTAATCGACCCCGCTTGTATTTCTCTAAAATCAGCTTCCCAATTTCGGATATACGGCTCAGCAGTGGCAATAATAACTTCCCTGTCTGAGACCTTAATCGGCAAAATATTATGATTTTGCGCGTAACTTAAACTGCAAAGCTTCGTAATGGAGGTCACATCAATTTTTAGTGGATCAATATGAAAATAAGGCAACTTTACTTTTTTCGCCAACCATTGACTTAAAAGCTCCAAGGTCATCAACTGATTTGCTTGGGTTTGATTATGAATCTCACAATCGGCAATTAAATTTAACGGATGTTTCGACGTAATATTTTTTCCATAGTTTTTACAATTTTTATAATCTTTTTCGGAAATAATTTGGTCTTCTTTCAGCCAATGTAAAAGATGAATAACGGTTAGTTTGCTTTCTCTTAAAGAATGATTCATAAATTTTAACGACGCGTTGAAACACTTGTAATACTTTTAAACATATTGCCCTGCACACCACCCAGATGACCATGCCCATTGAAAATTATAACCGCCTAATTGCCCCGTTACATCCAACACTTCCCCAATAAAATAAAGCCCTTTTACCTGATGGCTTTCAAACGTTTTCGATGATATGGCATGGCAATCCACCCCACCGAGCGTCACTTCAGCGGTTCGATAGCCTTCGGTTGCATTCGGTTGCAATTGCCATTGTTGTAATTTTTGACAAATTAACTGGATTTTTTTATCCGATAAATTTGCTAATACCATTTCTAATACAGCGGAGGGCAAAAAAGTAGTTAATAATCGTTTCGGTAAATGATCACTTAAAAAAGTTTTCACTTTAGTTGTTTTTACCAATTGGCGTTGTTGCATTAAGAGCCTGCTTAAATCTATATCGGGTAATAAATTAATCTCAATCATATCTCCTGCTTGCCAATAAGAAGATATTTGTAAAATAACGGGGCCACTTAAACCTCGATGCGTAAATAATAAATTATCTTTAAAGCATTGACCTCGATTATTAACCAAACATTTCACCGCTATCCCTGAAAGTTTTGATAATTTTTCTTTATCTTCAACATGTAAGGTAAAAGGAACTAATCCTGCACGGGTTGGCACAACGGGTATATTAAATTGTTTGGCTATTTTATAGCCAAAAGGACTCGCACCTATTTTAGGAATTGATAAGCCTCCCGTCGCAATGGTCAGTGATGGACTGCATAAAATTAAATTTGTGGTGTATATCACAAAAAAATTATTAACTTTTTTGATACCTCTAACGTCAATATTAAGGTTTATAACCACTTTTGCGCGTTTTGTTTCATTTAATAGCAAATTAACAATATCTTTAGCGCTCTTATCACAAAATAATTGCTCATGTTCACGCTCATGAAAGGGAATTTGATAGCGGTCAATCAAGGCGAGAAAGTCCCATTGGCTATAGCGACTCAAGGCAGATTTACAAAAGTGTGAATTAGACGACAGATACTGCTCGGCATCAACCGTATAATTTGTAAAGTTGCACCGCCCACCTCCTGACATGAGAATTTTTTTGCCTATTTTATTAGCATGGTCTAAAACTAAAACCTTACGACCTCTTTTCCCTGCTTCTATTGCGCACATCAATCCTGATGCCCCCGCCCCTATGATAATACTATCAAATTGCTGCATTTTTTCAGTAGATATTGTATTGACCTCATTCATAGTTTAAAAATTGGAAGCGAATAACAAGAATTATCTAACATTTATACTACGCTTTTTAATGTGATTCAAATCACTGTTCATTCGGTCTGTCATTGAAATATTAGGTTATAGTATAAAATATCATTATACGTTTTGCTACGAGTACTTTCAGATGAAATCTAAAATAGTAGTTCCAATAATAAAAAATCTTTTCTCCCTTTCTGTCCACATTAGTTTATTAGGATTTTTACTATTAGCTCATGCTCAAGCAGAGACAATGGGACAACAACGTTATCAAGAAGCGTTAAGTTATGCGAAAGAAAAACAATATGGTCAATCGCTGAACCTATTTAAAACGTTGCACGCAGAATACCCCCAAAATATAACCTATTTATCCGATTATATTCAAATTTTAGCGTCCGCTGGTAAAGATAAAGAAGTTTTAGTGTTAGCAAAAAAAGTCCCCATAGAAGCGGTTCGTGCTTATGTACTTGACGCAATGGCGCATTCGGCTCGAAATCTAAAACAGTATAAACAAAGTCAACAATGGTATGAAACTATTATTAGACGATACCCTAAAAGAATTACATCCTATTTAGGCTTATCTTTTGTTTATATCGATCAAGGTTTTACCCAAGCCGCCTTAAATATTTTATTTCCATTGGATAATCAACACCCTAATCATACTGAAATAATTTTCACCATCGGTTATGCCTATGAAATGGCAGGAAAGCTCTTTAAAGCACTGACGTATTATGACCAAGTTTTGGATTTAAAAAACAGTCATCGCTATGCCACTAAACGCAAAATTTTAGTGACCAGCAAACTCGGCGCACCAAGCCAAGCCAAACACATGGTGAGAAATGCGCCTTCAAAAACCTTAGACAGCGATGAAATGGCACATTTACATTGGGATACCGCTGCTTATTGGGTACGCTGGGGTGGAATTGGTAATGATGATAACGACCAACTTCGTTATAACGATACCGACCGAGCCATTGATGAAATCAGCCGAAATATTACCTACGCTAATACCCGAACTTTAAAAGATAAAACGTGGGATCAAAGAGCCCGATTTGATTTGTTAATCGCTCTGCGTGATCGGGTTTATATGCAACGTGTTGTCGATGAAGCTCAAAAATTATTTGATGAAAATATTACCTTACCCATTCCATCCATTATAGCGGTCGGCGATGCCTATTTATATTTAGAGCAACCTGATTTAGCCGAGAAATATTACCTCCAAGCATTAGCAAAACAGCCTAAAAGCTTTCCATTGCGCCTTTCACTTTTTTATACTTATTTAGAAGGGGAAGATTACACTGATAGTAATGAAATGATTAAAAAATTGGTTAGTGAGCAAGCGATTCGTCATATCAAAAAATATTACAACCCTAATACTCAAAAAACTAAAAAATTCACCGCAGAAAACCCCAATAAAACGCAATCAGAATCGGTGTTTGCCATTTCAAAGGCTTATTTTTCCGATTTAGAGTTAGCCGAAGAGCGAACTAAATTTTTATCCGATAGCGCGCCCCATAATCAAGATTTACGTTCTCGTTTAGGCACGGTTTATTATTGGCGTGGTTGGGCAAGACGCGCACAAGAAGAGTTTGAAATCGGCCTGAGTGTTGAGCCTAAAAATGTCGGGCTTAAAATTGCCTTAGCACGAAATTTTTTAGCGCTAAGACGCTATCGAGAGGCTGAAAAACAAGCCACAGATACTTATAAACGATACCCTGAAAATAAACACGCTCAAAAACAATACCGCTTATGGACAATTCATGATGACCCTGAGCTTAAAGTAAGTGTCAATGGCAGTGAAAGTCGCGGTGCCCAACAAAATGGGAGTCGTGGCTTAGAAATTGACTCTTATCTTTATTCAGCGCCAATTGATTATAATTTTCGTGTATTTGGGCATTATCGGTGGACCAAAGCCACCTTTAGCGAAGGCAAAGGCGAAACCCATCGTCAAGGCATCGGAGTCGAATACACACGCCCCGATTATCAAGTAACCGCTGAAATTCATCATAATAGTTATGCTAAAAATATGGTCGGGGTTTCAATTGGAGGCAGTTATCAATTTGATGATCAGTGGAGTATTTCAAGTTTATTTGAAAGCTTTAGCTTGCAAACCCCCTTACGCGCATTAAAAAATAATGTCTATGCACGCTCATTCAATGTAACAGGAACGTTTAGACAGCACGAATCACGAGAACTCAGTTTAGGACTTAATTACTTAAATTTCACTGATGGTAATAATCGTTTTGGTTTAAACGCATCTTACTTTCAACGTTGGTACAGCGGCCCTATTTATAAATTCGCAACCCGTTCAAGTTTATATTATGGGCAAAACAGTAAAACAAATGTGCCTTATTACAGCCCTAGCCATCAAATTGGCACAGAAATTACCTTTGAAAATGATTGGTTAACCTATCAACACTATGACACCAGCTGGCATCAGCGGCTAGCTTTAACCCTTGGTAACTCTTGGCAACAAGGGTTTAATAATGATTTTATTTATTCAATAGCCTATGAACATCGCTGGAAAGCAATGGATCGCTTAGAGTTAGATTATGGCGCAAGTTATGGTAAACGCTTTTACGATGGTGATAAAGAATATAGCTGGCAATATTTTATGCGTCTAAACTGGAGATTTTAAATGTTACGTTTAATCAGTCTTATTTTATTTTTGCTTATCAGCTCTTTAGCCTCAGCAAATGAATTAATTACCCTTTGCTATCACGATGTCAGAGATGATGTGGCAGGTCATCTAGATCATGACCAAGGAGCCGTCAGCAGTAAAAATTTAGCCAATCAATTTGCATGGCTTAAAGAACACGGCTACCAAGTCGTTAGTATGCAACAAGTCATTGATGCCAAAGAAGGTCGGCAAAAACTTCCCCCTAAAGCGGTTTTATTAACCTTTGATGATGGCTATGTCAGCTTTTATACCCGTATTTTTCCATTATTGAAGTTATTTAATTACCCTGCGGTCTTTGCCTTAGTGACTAAATGGCTGGATGTCCCTGAAGGCGGTAAAATTCCTTACGGCAGAGGCTTTAAAGATCGGGCGGATTTTTTAAGCTGGGATCAAATCCGAGAAATGAGCAATTCTGGTTTAATAGAAATGGCCGCCCACAGTCATGGATTGCATCATGGGGTTATCGGAAACCCACAAAATAACAGTCAGCCAGCGATGGTGACACGCGTTTATAGTCCAGATACCCATGAATATGAAACCGACATGGATTATCAGCAACGTATTCAACAAGATTTAAGTCGTAATGCCGATATTATATTTCAGCAAACACAAAAACGCCCTCGTATTATGGTGTGGCCGTATGGTGCTTTTAGTCAAGTCACACAAAAAATCGCCGCCGACTTAGGCATGCCGATTACTTTTATTTTAAATGATTACAAAAAAAATCATCAAACCAACTTATCAGAACTGCACCGCTATTTAATTTCAGGAAACCCATCGATTAAGACCTTTGGTGATTTTATGCGCCAACCTTATGACGATCATGAAATACGTCGAGTTGCTCATATTGATCTTGATTATATTTATGATGATGACAATGCACAAATGGTTCGAAATCTTGATCGTCTATTAGATCGAATTAAAGCCATGAAAATTAATACCGTCTATTTGCAAGCCTTTGCAGATCCAGATGCTGATGGTAATGCCGATGCCTTGTATTTCCCTAATCGTCATTTACCGATGCGCGCTGATTTATTTAATCGTGTCGCATGGCAATTAGAAACCCGTGCAGGAACGACGGTTTACGCATGGTTACCTGTCACTGCCTTCGACTTTAAAGATATTCCTTCTGAATGGCGGGTAAAAACATGGCAAGACGGCAAAGCTCAAGACTCAACCCATAACTATCACCGTTTATCTTTTTTCAATCCAGAAGTAAAAACCATTATCGGTG
Source organism: Methylococcales bacterium (assembly GCA_023144875.1). Lineage (GTDB taxonomy): Bacteria > Pseudomonadota > Gammaproteobacteria > Methylococcales > Methylomonadaceae > WTBX01. Next base: position 5,257 of record JAGLEW010000122.1, on the reverse strand, counting down.
AAGTGTATGAAGATCTTGGAAAGTACGCTAACTTTGATGGGATATTATTTCACGATGATGCCCTGTTAACCGATTATGAAGATGCAGGAAGTTTTGCCCAACTCTACGCAAAAATGCGCACATTACCTGATTTTAAGGTGTTATTTAACGACCCTGAACAAAGAATGCGTTGGGCGCAATTAAAAACCGATGCTTTAATTAAATTTACCCATTTTTTAGCCGATAAAGTACGTTTATATCGCCCTGAAATTAAAACCGCCCGTAATATTTATGCCGAACCAGTGCTTCGACCAAAAAGTGAAGAATGGTTTGCGCAGTCCTTTGAGAAGTTTTTACAACACTATGATTATACAGCGGTTATGGCAATGCCCTACATGGAAAAATCAGACAACCCACAGCAATGGCTTTCCACTTTAGTGGATATCGTTAAAACCCATCCTGACGCGCTTAAAAAGACAATTTTTGAATTACAAGCGGTTGATTGGCGTAATTCTCAAAAAATTCCAGATGAAGTGCTTGAAAAACAAATGCGTTTATTAATGCGAAAAGGGGCGATTCAATTTGGCTATTACCCTGATGATTTTCTTCAAAACAAGCCTGATTTACAGATGCTAAAGCGGACTCTATCACTTGAAACAGCGCCTTATGGGAGTTAAATGACTATGGACATGGAATTTATAAACACACAATTTAATCGATTGTTAGCAACATTAGGCGATAAAGATTTTTATTCGCACATGTATACGCAATTACAATCCGACATTGATACTTTTTTTATTTTTTTAGGCTCCTCAGATTTTTGGGGAGCGATCATCGGGTTTATTTTTAGCTTTTCATTTTTTTACCCATTAGTGATGGCTTATATATGGATGCTAGGCGCTTTAATTTATTATTTTCATTGGGAACGTGATACTGGCAATGGTGAAACTCTTGTCCCCATTTTAGATGAGTACCCACCTGTTTCTATTTTAATCCCTTGCCATAATGAATCGGATTGTATTGAAGAGACCATTCGCTATCTGGAAAAACTTGATTACCCTAAATACGAAATTATCGCCATCAATGATGCCAGCACGGATAATACCTTAGAAATTTTATTAAAATTAGCCGAAGAATACCCACATTTACGCGTGGTAAATTTAGAAGATAATCAAGGAAAAGCAACAGGGCTTTATGTGGCGTCTTTAGCCTCTAAGCATGAGTTTTTAATTTGTATTGATGCCGATGCTTTATTGGCCTCAAGCGCAGTTACGTGGATGATGCACCATTTTGTGACAGGTCCTAGAGTCGCCGCAGTCACAGGAAACCCTAGAATTCGTACTCGTAGCACTTTATTAGGTCGCATTCAAGTATGTGAATTTTCAGCGATTATCGGGTTAATTAAACGAGCGCAACGGGTTTATGGACGTATTTTTACCGTTTCAGGGGTTATTGTAGGGTTTCGAAAGTCCGCTTTACATAAGGTAGGCTATTGGTCAAACGATATGATTACTGAAGACATTGATATTAGTTGGAAATTGCAACTCGATCATTGGCAAATACGCTTTGAGCCGCATGCACTTTGTTGGATTTTAATGCCTGAAACCTTAACAGGGTTGTTTTATCAGCGTTTACGTTGGGCGCAAGGCGGCGCAGAAGTGATGATTAAATACATGGGACAACTCACTACGTGGGTATCACGACGCATGTGGCCTGTTTATATTGAATATATGGTGAGTATTATATGGTCCTTCTCTATTCTCTTTACCTTTATTTTATGGGTACTCGGCAACTTTATAGAAATGCCCAGACAACTGATTGTACCCACACTGTTACCCGGTTGGAGTGGCGTATTATTAGGCGTAACCTGTTTATTTCAATTTGCCGTTAGTTTAATTATTGACTCTCATTACGAAAAAAATATTTTTAAATATTATTTTTGGGTCATTTGGTACCCTATCATTTATTGGGTTCTAAATGCACTGGTTACCTGTATTGGCTTACCAAAAGCTTTCTTCAAAGAAAAAGGTAAAAAAGCGGTGTGGGTTAGCCCTGATCGCGGCGTTAATGATAACTAACGTAACCTCATTGATAGACATACTCATCATGCGTCTATATTTTCCATAAATAGTTGACAATTAAATCAATTTCTTCCGCACTTAAGATTTTATTTTTACCAAAGGGGGGCATCGCAGTCTTAGGGTTAAACGTACTCGCATTCCAAATAAATTGGCGTAACTGCTTTTTATTTTTAAATTTATGAGAAATATTTTTTAATTCAGGCCCTATGTTGCCCGCTAATTTACCTTCAGCAATCACATGACATGCCAAACAATTGCCTTTATTACGGCTAAATAGTATTTTTTTAGCCACTGCTTTATTTATAAGCAACGGTTTTTCAGTATTTATACAAGCCACTATAAAAAGGCAACTCGTTAATAATAAGACACTTAATCTTGCTTTTAACAACACACACATTAATTCAATAATAGGCTAGCGTGGGATTTTAATCATATCACCCACATGAATATTACTCGGATCAGTGATCTGCCTATTGTTACTTAATAAGGTTCGGTATGAAGTTCCAAACTGTGACGCAATGGAATATAGACTATCTCCTTTTTGCACAAAATAGCTTTTAGTCGATGTACGCTTGCCCTTTGTTATATAGGATTTTGGTGAACTAGGTGTATAACGGGGCGATTTTTTTAAGATGGGGGCGTTGCCTCGCAATGGTTTTGCATAGACATAACGTGCAGGAACATAAGGCATACCCGATTTATATTGCGGCGCAGATATATAGCGTGGTGCGGGCATGTGAAGCCGAGGTAATTCTCCATAGCGTCGTGTAGTTGTCGCAACTTGTCGTTTTCGTAGTTTATCGTAGTTCGGAAGCGGATTAGAGCGAGTAGATGACTTATAACCTGCCTTTGGTTTAAAAGGGGTACTTTTAGGTTTGGTATACCCATAAGAGGTCGAATGATTTAGTTTTTTGTCAGACGAAAAAACCCTAATCCATTGTAAGGTGGAATTGGCTACGTTTTTGGTATAGTTGGAACGATAATCGGGTTTACCCGCGTTATAAATGCCCGCCGCCGCTTCAAATTGCCCCGCTTCAATCAAAGGCACCATGCCATGAATCACAAAATGCGCCGCTTTTGCACGCAAAGAATAATAAGCAATAAACATGTATTCAGGATGATTCATGAAATCAATCCCCGTTAAATCAGTAATTTTTTGATAATTACTTTCTAACGTTACTTGTGCCAGCCCTTTACCCGACCACTGAGTATCAGCGGCTGTATCGTGGGTATTTTCAATTTTAGTATCCCAACTCGACTCATGCGTAATCGACGCACACGCATACGCAAATACCAAAGGGTTGGTAACGCCTGTATTTTTAAACGCCTTAACCAATAAAGTCATATAGCGCGATGCTTTAGGCCGCCAAATTTCTGGAATGGCTTTCAGATTAATCATGATATTAAAAGTCTCGGCTTATTTTTAAAAAAATAAAAAACAGGTAATACGCTGAATCAAAGGCATACAGGTTATCATAGTCTCATACGAGTGCGATAATAAAGCCCCTTTTTATTCAATCACCGTTGTTTTTCCCATATAAGGCAATAAAGCCTCTGGAATATGAACTCGACCGTGCGCATCTTGATAGTTTTCCATAATCGCAATTAACGTTCGACCTGCCGCTAAACCTGAGCCGTTCACCGTATGAACTAATTCAGGTTTTCCTGTTTCAGGATTGCGCCACCGTGCTTGCAACCGTCGTGCTTGAAAATCGTTAAACAGACTGCAGGAGGAAATTTCTCTATAGGCTTTTTGCCCAGGTAACCACACTTCAAGGTCATAGGTTTTAGCCGCTGAAAACCCTGTATCACCCGCACATAATAAAACTTTACGATACGGTAATTTTAATTTTTGTAAAATAACTTCGGCATCAGTGGTAAGTTGCTCATGGGCTTTTTCAGCCTCGGATGGTTTAACAATTTGCACCAGTTCAACTTTTTCAAACTGATGTTGCCGAATCATGCCACGAACATCCCGACCATACGCGCCCGCTTCACTGCGAAAACACGGTGAATGACAGGTATATTTTAACGGAAGTTCTTTCGCGTCAATAATCGTATCACGAACCATATTGGTCACAGGGACTTCAGCGGTGGGGATTAAATATAACGCCGAGTCTTCACGCGCTTTAAATAAATCGTCTTCAAATTTAGGCAATTGTCCTGTGCCACGTAGACTTTCCGCATTCACTAAAAAAGGCACATAAGTTTCGTTATAGCCATGTTCTTGGGTATGCGTATCCAGCATAAATTGAATCAAAGCCCGTTGTAGTTGGGCTAATTTTCCCGTTAAAACCACAAAACGCGCACTGGCAATCTTTGCCCCTAATTCAAAACTCATGCCTTTTAAATTTTCACCTAAATCCACATGATCTTTGGCTTCAAAATCAAACTCAGGTACGTTTCCCCAGCGACTTAGTTCGATGTTATCGGCTTCAGATTTACCATCAGGAACGCTTTCATCTAATAAGTTGGGAATGCCTTCTAAAATGAACGCTATTTGTTGTTGAATTTGGTTGAGTTCAATTTCAGAGTCTTTAAGCTGTACGCCTAAGTTTTCAATGTTAGCCAATAAAGGCTTGATATCCTCACCCTTGGCTTTTGCTTGTCCAATTTTTTTAGAACCAACATTGCGTTCATTTTGTAATTTTTGAGTCGTCACCTGAATGGCTTTACGCTGATTTTCCAATGATTGATAAGCATCCACATCAAACGCAAAATTCCGACGTGCTAATTCCGTTTTAATGAAATCAATATTATTTCTAAATATATGCGGGTCTAACATAGAGAATCCTTGGGGGGCGTTGAAGATTAGCGCATTTAAATGCGTGATAACAGAGGATATATTGATGGTGGCGATACCGGGGATCGAACCTGGGACCTCGGGGTTATGAATCCCGCGCTCTAACCGAACTGAGCTATATCGCCATACTCTTAGATTTAAGAGCAAGTATTGTAGTGACTCCCCTCAGCCTTTGTCAAACATTAAATCGAAAATGCACCACATCACCATCTTGAACGGGATAGTCCTTACCTTCTAAACGCCATTTGCCCACATCTTTTGCCCCTTGCTCGCCTTTGTTGTCAATAAAATCTTGATAAGACACAATTTCAGCGCGGATAAAACCTTTTTCAAAATCGGTATGAATTACCCCTGCCGCTTGAGGCGCAGTCGCATTGATCGGAATCGTCCAAGC
>JAGLEW010000121.1 GCA_023144875.1 Methylococcales bacterium | reverse complement strand
TCAATCGTTGTCGGTAAAATTCGATCAGGATTAACAATTTCAGCCAGTTTTTCTAAACGAGAATCAGGCACAGGTACAACGCCAACATTAGGATCTATGGTACAAAAAGGATAATTTTCAGCCGCAATCGTCGCTTTGGTTAAGGCGTTAAAAAGGGTGGATTTTCCCACATTTGGTAAACCCACAATGCCGCAATGAAGTGCCATAAAATTCTCGTAAAATAAGGAATAACCCAATATTATACCGTACTAGCCTATCCACGGAATATATTCGATCCCATTTTGAATATCACCTAAAACATTGGTCTGATTTTCACCGCTTTCACTAAAGGAAATTAGCAAACCAACCGAATCTAACTGCCCTGCCTGTACTTTATCGACCCAAAAATCACGCCCATTTTGATCAGGTGCTCGATGCAAAACATTACTGTAAAACGTATCCACATATTTTTCAACCGCCACATTGGTACCATATAAACCTTTAAATTCATCCGAATTAATAAATTGATTGGCAATTTCAGGTTGATTGGTGCCTTTATCGGATTTATTAATCCAAAACCCTAAACCAAGCTGATCGGGTTTTCGGTCAAAAGCGGCTTGATACAAACGATATACTTGCGCATGTGTACCATTAATATTGTGCGAAATAACTGTACCAGAATTTTCAGTCGAGACAGGCTGTTCTGAAATAGGCGCTTGTTTGACTGTAAAGGTTAGGGTTTTAAAATTATTATCCTCATTACTTTCAGTGATTGCGTGCCTATCATCGGCGGTAAACGTGAGCGTATGCGTGCCAATACTTAAACCCTTGGTATTAAAATGATCGATTCCAAAAAAAGTTTCATTTAATGAAAGCTCTTTTAAACCATGCGTATCTGAAATGCGCTGGCCATCAATATAAATTCCTAAAAAACTACTCCCTGCATGAGCTTTTCCCGTATTTTGAATCGCATAAGAAAAATTAAAGTTATCCCCTAAATTTACCGTAGAAACATTGGTTTCAAGGGTTGATACGGTTAAATCTGCTAGCACGGGTTCAGGGGCTTTTTGCCCATAAAGCCAACGTAATGCCTTTTGGTCAAAAGCTTGAAAGGTGGTTTTATTACCTCCCTCTTGAGTATAAGACATCAAGGTATTATTCGTATGATCATCTCTATCGGATAATTGATAATCCCCTTGAAAAGAATGCTCTAAGCCTAAGGCATGACCCACTTCATGCAATAAGGTTTCATAGCCATACGTCCCTTGTGTTGGTCGATCGTTACTCGGAGAAATACCCGTATTATCCAAATATATATAAGATTCTGCGGTATAAGCAGTGACTACAGAATCATTGGTGTAGCGATAAGAAGCGGTATTACTGGTTAATCCTGCAATTCGATCAATAAGATCGGCACTGGCAAAATGAAAATCGGCATTTGAGCCTGAACTGACCTCCACAAAACGCAGTCCTGTAATTTCACTCACATGATTTAAAATCAGTCGTGCAGAATGCGCTTGATCGGCATTAAACGCAGTAACGGAACTCCTTTGACTTTCAACATCTTGACTAACATCAAAAGTGTATTGAAGCGTTGTTTGTGCAGGAATAAGATAATTCCAATTATTTCCCCCTTTACCAAGTAACGCATCAATTTGTAAATCCCCAGAATAATTAACCTTGCTAATATTATTAATCGTTAATTGCGGCATAATAAATTCCTAATCATAAATCAAGTAAAAATGATAAAACCTGTACAAATAGACAGTGACTAATTACTAGCCCTTCTTTTATACTAACACTGTGAATGACTACTAATTTAAACATTAAAAAACCTAAACTTGCACAACCTATAATAATAAATAAATTAGGGTTAATTCGCCTTTCTTTTTTACGCCTATTTTTTAAAAAATCAATCGAATAAGGTGTAAAAAGAGAGATTAATCTCACTATAAATTGATTTTACCGATCTATTTTTTGTGACATACCTATCAACTTTAAGTTCCTTTAAAGGAGAGCTTCATGAAGAAAAGTTTTTTTAGAGAGTGCCTATACACCGCTATTATTGGACTATCCAGCATTAGTTATGTCAATGCCAGTGTCAATTTTGACATTAAAACCAATGAATTAACCATTGACTCCATTCGAGTCGGCGAAAATATTTTCGAGGCGCGTCTTACCACCAAAGACATCAGAACCTTTACCTTAACCAGTGCAACAAAAGTCACGGGGAAACGTAATCTACGAACCAACGCAAGCTTTGATTCCGCTTCAGCCATTGCCACACTACCCTCCGTCAAAACTTTTTTATCGGGTAAAAATGGAAAACCGTCTTTTTTTCAGGTTAAACTACGTCTTATTCCCAATACAAACCCCTTACAATTTACCTTAGATGAAGCAGGCGAATTTACCCGATTAAGCTCGGAAAGCCGTTCAAGCTCCATTGGCTTAACCAGCGACAACCGCTATTTAGTGGTCGCTAATCGCAGTTCAAAATCGGTGTCGATTTTTGAAGTTAAAAATAAAGAGGGGGCAGATACGCAAACTAAATTAGCGGAAATCCCCGTTGGTTCAGAACCTCGCTATGTTGCCATTAGCCCTGATAATAAAGTTGCCTATGTCAGTAATTCCGTGAGTGGTACCGTTTCTATTGTGTCTATCGATAAACACAATTCTAAATTACTCAATACTATTGCCGTTGGCAGTGAGCCTCGCGGTATTGCTTTTACACCTAATGGTACTTCTGTCTATGTGGCGAATCATACGTCTAAAACCATTTCTGAAATTGACACCGCGACTCAAACCGTCAAACAAACCTTAAAGGTGACAGGAAACCCAATGGCGGTTGCGATCAGTAATGATGGTGATGCCAGCGATAGTGATGAAACCGTTTATGTCACCGATTTTTTTAGCCGTACCATCAAAGGACGGCGTGATGGCTTTGATAATGCCAAACAAGGGGTTATTTATTATTTTAACGTCGGTGATGGCAGCGTTAAATCAACCACTATTGCGCCCTTAAAAGATTCGGGCTTTCCAGCCGATCGCAGTAATTTCTGTGCATCAACGGCCAAGGCAGGGACGAATTTACACAGTGAAATTTTTTGCCCTGATACCGCCGCAGGGGTTGATAACACTAAAATTAAACAAGGGGCTTACCCCAATCAATTTTTTTCTGCCATTATTCGTGATGCGAAACTTTATTTACCCAATGTCGGTGCCGCACCTGAACCCCCTGTAAAATTTAACGTCAACGTACAAGCGTTAGTGAATGTTGTCGATACACAAACGCAAACTGAAATCCCTGAGGTGGCGGTGAATTTAAATAATTTAATCAAAAAAGAAGCGCAACCTAAAAAAACCGATGGTAGTTTAGTACGAGTCTTTGGCAGTGATATTGTTGCCATTGATGGTGATGAGAAAGGGGATAAATTTTTAATCGTCAGCCGAGGTGGAAATTATGTGTTAGAAGCGCAAGGCGGTGATAACGGCTTAACCATCAATGCACCCAATGTTACCCGTTATCAAACCGGTAATATTCCAACGGGGATTGTCATGTCAGAGGATGGAACTCGTGCTTATACTAATAATGAAGTCGGGTATTCCATTTCTGTATTGGATTTAGAAAATAAAACCGTATTACAACGCGATGTTGCTTCATCAGCCGCACCCGCGCCTGGTACCAAAGAACATCGTGAATTGGTTGGAAAGCTAACCTTTTTTACCTCACTCGGTACGCCTAATAATGGCTTATTTGCAACCCCGATTCGCAATATTATTCCTGTAGATCATCGTAATAAAGCCTCTGATAATGGCTGGAGCAGTTGTGCCAGTTGTCATAATGATGGGCTTTCTGATGGGGTGACATGGATGTTTCCCACAGGACCAAGACAGACCATTCCATTGGATGCTTTTTTTGCCAAAAAAGACCCCACAAATCAAAGAATATCAAACTGGAATGCCGTACGCGGTAGTGTCACCGATTTTAATAATAATTCACGAAATATTCAGGGCGGTGAAGGGTTTACTGATGACCCTAGCGTGGTTTTTAATCATGGTCCCACAAAAGGCGTAAGTGATGCCTTAGATGCGATGGTCGAATGGGTGCAAACCGTTCGCTCACCTGTGATGCCTGACACAACCGATATTGCCGCCTTTAATCAAGGCAAAGCCACATTTCAAACTCAATGTAGCGCTTGTCATGGCGGCGTTAAATGGACAAAAAGCCAAGTCATTTATCCAAATAACCCAACCTTTGACGGTAACCCACTAGCAGGTGGAAAAGTATTGGATTCAAGAATCACCAATGCAGGCCCTCAAATTGTCTCATTTACGGACAATAATAAAACGCTAACCTTTTTAGAAAAAATTAACAGCTTTAATGCTGCTGATCCTTTTGAAATTCGAGGTGCAGGAGGGGCGATCGGGAAAGGTGCTGTCGGGGGTCTAGGCTTTAACGTTCCCTCATTATTAGGGGTCGGTTATCACGGCTTTTATTTCCATGATGGTTCCGCTAATACCTTAGATGAGGTCTTTAGCAAACATACTTTACGCGATGGAAAATTCATTAATGCGACACTAAATAGCGCTCAAATTACAGATTTGAAAGTCTATCTCAAGACCATTGATGATGACTCATCCACTTTTAACTCTGAAACGGATGTATTTCTTCAATAAATAACCATACAAGGGAGGTAAGTTCGATTACCTTCCTTTTTTCAACAAGGTATTTTACTTGTCCGAAAAACGCTTATAAAGCGCAATTGTTTGCTCAACACAACGTGTCCATGTAAATTTTTTTGCCTGTAAAAGACCTTTTTCAATAGCGGATAAACGCCATTGATTGTCGGTTAATAATTGAACCATTCCCTCGGAGATAGCATTTGTATTCTTAGGGTCAACTAAAATAGCCACATCCCCTACGACCTCTGGGATAGAAGACACAGGGGTGGTCAATACAGGAATACCACTCGCCATCGCCTCTAATGGTGGCAAACCAAAACCTTCATAAAAAGGAACGAAAACAAAACCTCTCGCTCCTGCAAAAATATAAGGTAAATCCTCATTTGAAACATAACCTAAATGCGTCACTTCACCTTGTTTCACTAATCGTGCAATTTTATCTTTAATCGGTTGATTGCGCCAGCCGTCCCCTCCCACGATAATCAAAGGATAATTTTGACGCAGGGCTTTATCTAATAACATATAAGCATCTAACATCGCCATAATATTTTTACGCGGTTCTAACGTTGAGACTGATAATAGATACTGCCCTGCTATTAATTGATGTTTGGATAATACAG
>JAGLEW010000120.1 GCA_023144875.1 Methylococcales bacterium | reverse complement strand
GTTTCGTTATAAACTTTCGCTCTCAAAGGGGCGGCATGATCATGTGAATGCTCGGCTTTTACCTCAGTTTTAACCGCTGTTATAGGTGCTGTTATAGGTGCTGTTATAGGTGCAATTGCAGGTGCTACTTTTACTTCTTCAGCCATTGAATACTGGGCTGAAAATATCAGTATTAAAGAACTTGCTACTATTTTTAATTTCATAGGATTTACTCTCTTATGCGTTTTTATTATTAAAGATTGAGTGTGCTTTCTTTATAAAGTTTTTGTTATTAAAAACACACTCATTTTGCGTTATAACGTGATCTTATTTAGACCAAGCTTCATAACCTCCTGCCATTGATAAAACATTGTTATAACCTAGCTCTTGCAACGTTTGTGCGGCAAGCGCCGATCTCCCTCCTGTGCGACAGTACACCAACACCGCCGCTGATTTATCGTCTAATTCTGGAAAATTAGCGATTTTAAATTCTAAAACGCCGCGTGGTAATAAGATGGCATCATTAAGATGACCGTCCTTATATTCATTTTCTTCACGAACATCAACCACTGAAATATTACCTTCAGAAATTAATTTTTGCGCGGTATCTACATTGACTTCGGTAATAACTTGTTTCGCGGCCGCCACTTTATCAGCGCCTGTCCCTAATATCCGTACTGGCTTACTTAAATCACGACGTACCACCGCATCTTGGCGTTCATCTTCGTCAAGTCCGCAATAACGATTGGCTGGAACCGCTTCATTAATTAATTTAGGATGGGGCAAATTAAGGTTTTCCATAATCTCAATAAACGCTTCACGACTTTTGCCCGCTAACCGAGGGTTACTGGTTTTCTCTTGCTCAATACTACTTACCCAGCGCCCTTGATAATCATGCCCTGGGTAAACTAAGGTCTCATTGGGTAAGGTAAATAAACGTTGGGTAATGGCATCGTATAATGCCCCTGCATCACCACCTTGAAAATCCGTACGACCACAGCCGCCTATAAATAAAGAATCGCCTGATAACAAACGATCACGGCATAAAAATGAAATACTACCTGCGGTATGCCCTGGTGTTGAAATTACTTTTAACTGCTCATCCCCAAATTCAAAAACATCCCCATCTTTAACCTGAATATCCGCTGTTTCTGCACCGCATAAACCACTAACTGCCGTTTTAGTGCCTGTTTTTTGACGCAATAGACCACCAGCGGTGATATGATCGGCATGCACATGGCTTTCCAAGGAATATTTTAAAGTTAAACCTTCTGATTCTAATAATTTTAAATAAACATTAAGCTCTGTGTTCACAGGGTCAATAATAACCGCTTCTTTGGTTTTTGAATCCGCCAGTAAATAGGTGTACGTCCATGTTGCTTTATCAAAAAGTTGTCTAAAAATCATGCTTTTCTCCTTATAAGGAATGGGTCTGTTATTAAAAATAAATAATGACATTTCTTTAAATGCAAAGAGAATGCCAACTTTAGAATAATCTACAACCACTTGTATTTCAATATATTTTCTTAATAATAAAAATAAAATAACTGTTATAGTGTTTCAAAAATGTTTCAATGAAACGCTATAATTGAAACCAAATGAGACAAAAATGAAACGTAATGACGCTAAACCAAAAAATTGGTCAAAAACGGTTGAAATTAATTCCTCGCTACAACAAAACTTTCAGGGAATCTTAAGTCGTGCGCCCCAAATGCAGCCCGTGTTTCAAATTATTCAAAGCGCGGCAAAAACAGAAGTCACGGTCTTAGTCCGAGGGGAAAGTGGCACGGGCAAAGAATTAGTCGCACACGCCATTCATACACTCAGTTCCCGACGTAAAAAACCTTTTGTGGC
>JAGLEW010000012.1 GCA_023144875.1 Methylococcales bacterium | reverse complement strand
ATTTATCGTTATGGGGGTTGTTTGGGAGTGCGTTTATTTCTTCAACCATTGCGCCAGGGGGGTCGGAGGCTGTGTTAGCGTATATGGTGTCCGAAGATCATGAACAAGCCGTAACACTAATTTTAATTGCAACGCTAGGAAATACCCTAGGCGCGTTAACGACATGGTGGTTAGGTGCTTTTACCGCTAAAAAATACCCTGTCGAAACTTTATTATCTAAAAACAAGCAAGCAACGGTAAAAATGGTAAAAAAATGGGGGATAGCGGCATTATTTTTTTCTTGGCTTCCTATTATTGGCGATGGTTTTTGTTTTGCTGGAGGCTGGTTGAAAATGCCGCTTCTAATTTCAATTATCGTTATTACGCTAGGTAAAGCCGTACGTTATAGTTTTATTGCGTATCTATTTTTTTAGCTCATTAAGTTTTTCTAACACTTCTTGTATATGGGTTTTAACACTTACTTTACGCCATTCATATTGTAAAACACCTTGGGTATCAATTAAAAAAGTACTGCGCTCTATGCCTCGAACTTGTTTTCCATACATGTTTTTCATTTTGATGACATCAAATAAAGTGCACAAGGCTTCATCCTTATCAGATAGTAATTCAAAAGGGAATTCTTGCTTGCACTTAAAGCCTTCATGAACTTTAACACTGTCACGAGAAATACCAAAAATAACGGTGTTTAACGCATTAAATTTATCAATATTGTCTCTAAAGTCTTGACCTTCTAAAGTGCATCCCGGAGTGTTATCTTTAGGGTAAAAATAAAGGATGAGGTTTTTTCCTTTATAATCGGAAAGTTGGAAGCCTTGGTCGCTGGTTGAGTCGGCTGAAAAATTAGGCAGGCTTTCGCCCAAAGTAATGGAAGTCATAAGTCGAATAAGGGTTGTGAAAAAAGTAAAACAGCAGGCAGTATAGCGTAAATTTATGATTGGTATCCGTTGTTAAGACGTTTTTTTAGTCAAGAATTTTGGTAACTACTCACCCCTCCTAAAACTCAATTTAATGATCAAGTACACGAAGAGTGTTGTGAATTATTTCAAAACGCTAGAAAAAAATTCAGAACAAAAACGTATTTATGGAAGAAAATGACGGCTTTATTTTTGTTTTAAAAACTGATTCTATCTGTTTGGCGAAGGTATTGACCTATTTAAAGGATGAAGATTATTAACTTTAACAGGATTTTTAAAAATAAACATGTTACCTATAAACTCACTATTTCCCTTTCGCGGCATTACCGTTACCCTACGCTTAATTGAAAAAACCCAAATAAATTTTTTTCATCAACTCGCCCTCACGCCATTTATCCGTTTTTTACTCAATAGCCCTAAAAATTTTGAATCCTTAATCCGTATTGATACACCAGAATCAGGTCATTTAAACTATAAATTAGGGGATTGTTATCATTTTACGGTTTACGGACTCAATGGCAGTGAAACATTATTACAACAACTCATAACACAATTACAAAAACTCCCTGAAAGTGCGCTAAAAAATGATAAAAACATGCCCTTTCGGAAAAATTGTCAACTGGAACGTTTAGAGGATGCGTTTAATCAAAACCCCATTGATGATTTCAATCAACTCAGTGTGTATCAAATGGTGGATTTACAAAAAGAAATTCAATTCTGGTACACACAGACACAGTTTTCAATCCATCACGTAAGCCCCATTCGCTTACTAAAAAACAAACAACAACGTGAAGATTTAAAAGGTGAAGCCCGTTATTGCCGTCAATTAAGTGATTTAAATGCCAATCTTATTAATTCACGTTTGCACGATAATTTTGCCAGTTTGCTCAGACGACGTGGCATCAATAATTTACCCGCCCGTGTTGAAACCCAAGGCTTAAACCTCAGTGATGACAGTCACTTATTTTGGTTCGATGCCCACTATACCGATGAAAAAAATAAAGCCCATGTGGTTGGTGGCATGATGGGGGAAATGTGTTTTGAAATCAACGACTCAAATGCCATCAACTGGGGACTCTGGGTATTAGGACAATACACAGGTTTTGGACAACGTACCGCTTTTGGTTGGGGACGTTATCAATTACAAACCGTGGATAAAACAACAACTTAAGGCTTGA
>JAGLEW010000119.1 GCA_023144875.1 Methylococcales bacterium | reverse complement strand
CCAAGCAGCTTAAAAAAGACTCTCTTTATCAGGAAATTCCGATTATTTTATTAACGGCGCGTGGTGAGGAAGAGGATAAAATCAAAGGGCTTGAAATGGGTGCGGATGATTATGTGACCAAGCCTTTTTCACCCAGAGAATTAATTGCGCGTATTAAGGCGGTGATTCGACGCAGTCATAAATTTTTGAATGAAGGGGTGTTGACTACTCATACATTGCGCTTAGATATTGAGCAACATCGCTTGATGATTGGTCATCAAAAGGTTGATTTAAGTCCGATGGAGTTTAAATTATTACAGTTTTTTATGAGCCATCAAAATAAGGTTTATAGTCGAACGCAATTACTGGATCGAGTATGGGGGAGAAATATTTATATTGAAGAGCGCACAGTGGATGTTCATATTCGGCGTTTACGAAAAATTTTAGAAAAATATGACCAAAAACACTTAATTCAAACCGTGCGTGGTTTTGGTTATCGCTTTTCAATGGGCGATTAAATAATATGTGGGTATGGCGTAAAGAGATTTTACTTGTTTTTATTTTGATCGGGTTTAGCAGCGTTTTAAGTTATTTTATGGGGTATTTTTTACAAATATTACTGATTATTGTGATTGGTTTATTGGTTCGGCAGATTTTTTTTATATCTCGTTTAGAGGCGTGGTTGCGAGCAGGTTCAGTGGGTAAAATTCCTGACAATTATGAGGGGGTTTGGGGGGATATTTATAATCATTTTTCTCAAATGCGCCTTGATAAGAAAAAGCGTAAAAAAAAGTTGAGTAAGATTATCGATCAATTTCGGCGGTCAACGGATGTATTGCCTGATGCCGCGATTGTGTTGAGTGATCAGGATGAAATAAAGTGGACGAATAAACTGGCTAAACAAATGTTAGGCATTCAAAAAAAAGATAAGGGGCAAAAAATTCAACACTTGATTCGTGCGCCTGAGTTTATTGATTTTTTGAAAAATCACCAAAATGCGTTATCGCCTAATATTTCATCGCCGATTGATGATAAAAATATTTTACAATTTAAAGTGGTGAATTATGGGAATCGGCAAAAGCTGTTAATGGCTTATGATGTTACTCAGCAAAAAACACTGGAGGCAATGCGTCGGCATTTTGTGGCGAATGTGTCGCATGAATTAAGAACACCACTGACGGTATTAAAAGGGTATCTTGAAACCTTGGAGGATATTGAACAGCCTGAGCCTGAGTTAGTGAAAAAATATTTAGCGCATATGAGTATGCAAACGCAACGGATGCAATCGTTAATTGATGATTTATTGATGTTAGCAAAACTGGAGGCGACTCAAAAAAAAAGGGGGTATGTGAATGCCGCCCAATTAATTCAACGGGTTTGCTTTGAAAGCGAAATTGAAGAGGTCAATCCTAGGCGAGTTCAATTAAATCTACAAACACCGAGTGCGCTTTATGGGGAAGAGGAAGAGTTGCGCAGTGCTTTTAGTAATTTAATTATGAATGCGTTAAAGTATTCGGCCGATGACAGTGTGGTTATTGTAAATTGGCGCATGACGAAAAATCATCTTATTTTTGAGGTGATTGATCGAGGAGAAGGGATTAGTAAAGAAAATATTTCTAGAATTACTGAGCGTTTTTATCGTATAGATGTGAAACGCAGTCGTCGTTTAAGTGGCACAGGCTTAGGGCTTTCGATTGTAAAGCACGTTTTAAAACATCACAATGCGCATTTAGAAATTATCAGCACCTTAAATGAAGGCAGTTGTTTTAAATGTGTATTTCCTGTGTCTCATGCGCGTGAAAGTTAACCTTATAAAAACTCAAACACTTTGATAACTTTGATGACTCCTTCAACGCGGCGTGCATTTTCAACCGCAATTTCTGCTTCTTTTTTATACACCAATCCCATTAAAAAAACATGGCCGTTTTCAGTGACGACTTTAATGCGAGTGGCATCTAAACCTGGCATGTCTGGGCTTTGACTAAAGCGTAATTTTATTTTTGCGGTTAAAATATTATCATCAGAACGGTCTGCTAAAGAAGAGGGTAGCCTCATTAGAGTGTGGTTCCGAATAAAACGCACGCCATTAACCGCTTGCGCCATTGTGCTGATTCGATCACGTATGGCACGATCAAAAACTTCCCCCGTAATCAAAACTAAGCCATTAAAAACAGTGACATTAAGGTGGCAGTGTTCACGAATAACATCATGGTCTAGCCATTTAAGGTTTATTTCAGTTTCAATTTGCTCGTCTCTTGTGACATTATCCATAGAACGACGGTCGTGAAACAATGACATCCCTGTTAATTCAGCCGTTCCTACCGTTAATGATGCACAACCTGTAATAAGGGTTGCTAATATAATAAGTATAAAGTATTTGCTGGTCATCACAATTCATCCATAAAAGAGTTGATTATTTTCTCAACATAAATCATACCATAGAGGCTTAGGTACATTGAAAGGCATTTTTAATCCAATTTAGCCCTTCTTTAGGTGACAAGGTAACCACGTCAAAGCGAACCGCCCCATCAAAAGGGTGTTTCATCAGGTAAATTTGACTGGCACGAATAATTTTGGCTCTTTTTTTTGGAGTAATGCTTTCGGCGGCGCTCCCAAAGCGATTATTTTTACGAAAACGAACTTCCACAATCACTCGTGTGTTTTGTTCGGTCATAATTAAATCCAGCTCACCGTATCGGCAGTTAAAATTTTTATCAACGAACGTTAACCCTTGGGATAATAAATACGCTAAGGCTTGTTGTTCCGCTAATTGACCACATAATAGATGAGGGGTTAATGATTTGTGCATATGTTGAGCGTGTTTAATAAAATTAGATAAATGTGCTACTGTAAATGGATAACCCTAATATGAATACTTAAAATAACCGATTGCCTTGTACCTCATGAGTTTTAAACTAAAACACCGATATTTAAGCTTTTTGTTATGGTTAATGCCGTTATCAATTGGACATGCAGAAGATTTAATTACCCTTTATCGACAAGCTCAATTAACCGATCCTAATGTAAAAACTGCTCAATTAGAAGTCGATGTTAGCAAAACCCGATATTGGCAAGCAGCAGGCACATTATTACCGCAAATTTCAGCATCGGCTAATTTATCATTAAATCACCAGCGTCGCGTTCAAGCTAAAACGAATAATGCGTTTAAAGGTGAGCGCTACACGGTTAACTTTACTCAAACGATTATTGATGCCCCTAAAGTACTGGATCTTATCCGTTCGGATAAGGTCATTGATCAATTTAAACAATCAAGTATCGAGGCTGAACAGCTATTAATGCAAGATATTGTGGAACGTTATCTTAAGGCTTTGAATGCACAAGATGATTTGGCGTTAACGGAACGTGAAATTACGTATACTAAAACACAGTTGCATCAATTAAGGCGTTTATTTGAGGCACAACAAATTAAAATTACCGGTGTTTATGAAGTTGAAGCTAAGTTAGATATATTAAACGCCGATCGTGTTGATGCGGAAACCAAGCTTGAAATTGCCAAACAAAATTTAAGCGAATTAACGGGTCAAGCGGTTTTGACCCTCGCAAGATTGCGTGATGATGTGGTTTTTTTAGAATTATCAGGTACTTTAGAGCAGCGTATTATGCAAGCACGCACGTTAAATGCGGCGTTGAGAGCGCAAGAAATTGCCCTTGAAGCCTCTGATTATGAAGTGAACATGGAGCATTCTCGCCATTTACCCACCGTAGACTTGCAGTTAAACTATTTTAGATCGAATACGGGGTTTGAAAGCAGTCAATCATCTACCACAGAAACCCATGTCGCCGCGCTTAATATTAGTTTACCGTTATTTTCAGGGGGAACCACCATGGCACGAGCTAACGAAGCCAGTAAAAATCGTGAAATTAATCGCCAAAAAAAAATTGCGATTTTACGAGGTCTTGAAAAAGAAACCCGTGAGGCCTTTTTAAGTACTAACGCAAGTGTTAAGCGGATAGAGGCGGCAACAAAAGCGGTTGAATCCAGTGTCAAATTGTACCAAGCCATGTTACAAGGATTTAAATATCAGGTACAAACAATGGATGATGTTTTAGCCGCGCAACACAGAGAATTTGAAGCACGCAGAGAATTACTTAGTGTGCGCTATAATTATATTAATCAGTGGGTTCGGCTACAAAAAGTGACAGGCACAATTAGCATCTCATCACTTGAAACAATTAACCAGTGGTTAAGTGAAAAAACTTTTGTGAATGATGAAGCAAAATAAAGGCTTATGTTTTGACATCATTGTTTGCTATGTTATCATTTGCAACTAACGATAGCTTACTCAAATATGACGGCTTTTTCGTTATTTGAACTTATTTTTTTTGTTTATTATTATTTATTTTAGGAGTCTCCTATGGCTACATCAGCTCAATCAGATAGCGTTCTTGAGTTATATTCCGCTTACTTTCACCGTGCTGCCGATGCAACAGGCTTTGCTTTTTGGCAAAAATCGTTTGATACTTTTTTTGCCGCGGCAACGGGTAAAAATGATGCTGCAAAATCAGCAGAGGCTTTACAAAAAATTGCAGTAGATATGTCAACATCTACTGAATACAAAGAACTTTACTCCAGTACCTTATCAAATGAAGAGTTTGTAAGAAAAATTTATAGCAATCTTTTAAGCCGTCCTGATCCCGATGCTGAAGGTGTTGCATTTTGGACAGGGCATGTTGACAAAGGCACCATAACCAAAGAACAAGCTATTAACAAAATAATTGAAGGTGCTAAGGCTAACACTACTCCCCAAGGAAAAATAGACGCAGCTTTGATTGCGAATAAAAATGTAATTTCTAAGTATTTTGCCGAAACCTTAAAATCAAATAACGTTGATGCGGCTAAAAAAGCATTTGCTGATGTGACGGCTGATCCTGATTCAATTGCCAAGGCTAAAGCGTCTTTAAAGGATGTAGATTCAATTCAGTTAACGGATAAAGATGATACTCTGACAGGAACGGCGGCGGATGATACGTTTAATAGTGCGCAAGGAACATTGCAATCAGATGATGTCATTCTTGATACGAGTTCAGCGGATCAGGATACGTTGAATATAGCAATGTTGATT
>JAGLEW010000118.1 GCA_023144875.1 Methylococcales bacterium | reverse complement strand
TTGGCTCCCCGTCGTCAATTATTAATCGCTCGTTGGCAGCGCTGGCTAGTTAATTTTAGCCTATCGATATTGGCGATGTTATTGATGCGAATTTCCATTGCCAGTGGCGCATTATGGATGGCAAGTCAGGTAATGACGCATCAGTGGGGTTTATTAAATGTTATTAATTTACCGAATGAAGGTCATTTTTTTATAGGCATTGTACTGCTGGATTTGGCGATATACCTTCAACACCGTGCCTCTCATCGTTGGAAATGGCTGTGGAAGCTCCATCAAGTTCATCATACAGATTTAGAATTTGATGTCAGTACCGCCATTCGCTTTCACCCCTTTGAAATAGCGCTTTCAATGGGCTATAAAATGGGCGTAATTGTCTTAATAGGGGCGAGTCCGATGAGCGTAATGGTGTTTGAAATTCTTTTAAGCAGTTGCGCTTTATTTAATCACAGTAATATCAAATTACCGCTAAAGGTCGATAAAATACTGCGCATATTTTTAGTCACGCCTGATATGCATCGCGTCCATCATTCGGTGATCAAACAGGAAACCGACAGCAATTATGGGTTTTCAATCAGCCTTTGGGATCGCGTGTTTAAAAGTTATGTCGCTCAACCGCATCAAGGGCATTTGTCAATGAACATTGGCTTACCTAAATACCGCCATATTAACGATCTTAACATTTTACAATTATTAGCCATGCCATTTAAACGTGATTAATAAATCGTTGGATACCGCAGTGTTAATTTTTTGTAAAGCACCGATTGCAGGATACGTCAAAACCCGTTTAACACCCCCACTGAGTTCGCAACAGGCGGCAACCATTCATCGTGAATTAACCATCCGCTTATTATCACTGTTAGCAGCATTGGATGCTTATGCGCTGCAACTTTGGTGCAGTCCTGATACGCATCACCCTTTTTTTAAACACTGCCAACAACATTATAACCTGTCTTTACATCAACAACACGGCGATGATTTAGGCGTGCGTATGCACCATGCCATTGAAACTGCATTAACAACTTTCCCCAAGGTTTTATTGGTCGGCTGTGATTGTCCGTCACTGACCCACGTGGATTTTGAATTTGCCCGACAAGCGTTACAAACTCAAAAGGATATTGTGCTTGCGCCTGCTGAGGATGGTGGTTATGTGATGATTGCTATGAAAAAACCATACCCTGAAATTTTTCTTAATAAAACATGGGGGCATCAACAGGTGTTAGATAAGACTCGCCAAAGTATTCAACAATTAGGCTTAAATTTAACGGAAACTCGGGTGCAGTGGGATGTGGATACGTTTGATGATTTACAGCGGTTTTTTAAGATAGATAAAACTGAAATAGTTTAAATATTCCCCTTGTTTCGCCATCAATAACCCCTCTCTTTTAGGTACTCTTTATGCCCATGATTATACGGTACCCGACAGGGCAATTTAACGCTTGAATCGTTAGCGACATAAATTGTATCCTCGCCTGAAATGAAATCTCATTATGCCTCGGCATCCGAATGGGATTTTGCGTTATGAATGAGATCTAACATGAGTTCGGCATGAGTATCACTATCATTTAATGCTGGAATATAATAATAGCCGCCACCGCCTGCATCCGTAAAAATCTCTTGGTTAGTAATCGCTATTTCCTCTAAGGTTTCAAGGCAGTCGGTGGCAAAACCTGGACAAATAACATCAATATTTTTGATGCCTTGAGAGGGAAGTTTTTTTAAAACTTCAATACAATAGGGTTGAAGCCATTCCGCTTTTCCAAAGCGTGATTGAAACACTAATTTCCATTCAAAATCTTTTAAATTTAAATACTCGGCAATTAACTGGGCGCTGGCATGGCATTGGTCAAAATAAGGTTCTCCTAACTCCGTTAATTTTTTAGGCAAACCATGAAATGAAATCAGTAATAAATCACTGCGCTGATATTTCCATGCTTTTTGAATTGACTGAGCAATCGCTTTAATATAAGTAGGGTGTCGATAATAATGGCTGATAAATCGTAACGAAGGAATTGATCGCCATGTTTGTAGCAGGGAGCTTACTTCATCATATACCGAAGCGGTCGTGGTTGATGAGTACTGTGGGTACAAAGGAATAATGATAATTTCATCACATTCGGATTGTTTAAATTGGGTGAGTTTCTTTTTAATCGAAGGCTTACCATAGCGCATGGCATAGTCGACGATCACCTTTTTGTCATCAACCAGTGTTTCTAGTTTTTTAGCCAATGCATGGGTAAATAAAATCAGCGGCGAGCCTTGAGGTTGCCAAATTTTTCGATACGCTTTGGCGGATTTTCGGGGGCGAAACGGTAAAACTAAAAAATGTAAAACCAGCCACCATAAACTTCTGGGTAAATTAACCACCCGCTTATCCCACAAAAACTGTTTGAGATAACGCCTAACATCCGAGGTTTTCGTGGAGGCAGGTGAGCCTAAGTTAATCAGTAAAACCCCTTTTTTTGGCATTATGAGCGATTAATGAGGTTTAAAAATTCAGAGCGTGTATTAATGTCTTTTCTAAAAATACCTGTCATAACCGAGGTGGTCATCACTGAATTTTGTTTTTGAACGCCCCGCATCATCATACATAAATGCTTCGCTTCAATCACGACAGCAACCCCTCGAGCGCCCGTTACTGTTTCAATTGCATCGGCAATTTCTTTGGTGAGTTTTTCTTGAATTTGCAAACGCCGAGCATACATATCAACGATTCGTGCCGCTTTTGATAAGCCCATGACTTTACCATTGGGTAAATAACCTATATGACATTTGCCAATAAAGGGTAAAAGATGATGCTCACATAAAGAGTAAAGCTCGATGTCTTTCACAATCACCATGTCTTCGGTATCGGCTTCAAAAATTGCGTTATTTAAAACCCCTTCTAAGGTTTTTTCATAGCCATTATTTAAAAAAGCAAAGGCTTTTGCGGCACGTTTAGGCGTATCAACTAAGCCTTCACGGCTTAAGTCTTCACCAACGGCTTCAATGATTTTTGCAAAATGCGCTTCCATAATATTCTCTGAGTTTTTAAAAAAATAGGGCGTCAGTATAACATTATCAGTGGATAAATTTTAACGCCTCTAAGAGTACAGTTTTATCGGCATTTTTTTTCACCGCTTGTTCACTTAGATAACGCCGCCAATTTCGTGCGCCTTTTTGACCGTGAAACAAGCCTAATGTATGTCGGGTAATGCTGTGTAAACGAATCCCTTTTTTCAATTGTTGGTCGATATAAGGCAATAGCGCTTCGATAATTTGCGGGCGATTTTTTAATGATTGCGAAACACCATAAATTTTAGGATCAATTTCCGCTAATAAAAAAGGGCGATTATAAACTTCTCTGCCAAGCATTACGCCATCGGTTTGTAATAGGTGATTTTTAATTTGGTCTAAATCGGTAATACCGCCATTTAAAATAAAATTTAGATGTGGGTAGTCTTGTTTTAATTGATAAACAACGTCATACCTCAACGGGGGAATATCACGATTTTGTTTAGGCGATAACCCTTTGAGCCATGCTTTTCGAGCATGAACAATAAAGGTTTGGCAACCTGCGTCTGCAATAATTTCAATAAACTCACTCAGTTCTTGGTAAGAATCTTGATGGTCAATTCCAATTCGTGATTTAACCGTTACAGGAATGGAGACGGCTTGGGTCATGGCATGAATACACTCAGCAACCAGTGTTGGTTTTGCCATTAAACAAGCACCAAATTGACCATTTTGAACCCGATCACTGGGACAGCCAATATTGAGATTAACTTCATCATAGCCATAATCTTGTGCCATACGAGCGCATAAAGCTAAGTCTTGTGGTGTTGATCCGCCAAGTTGTAATGCTAAGGGGTTTTCTTCGGGGTTAAACGCTAAAAAACGATGTTGGTTGGCGTGAATTAACGCACCTGTCGTGACCATTTCGGTGTATAACAAGGCTTTTTTAGACAGTAAGCGATAAAAATACCGACAATGGCGATCTGTCCAATCGAGCATGGGGGCGACACTAAATAGATGGTTTTCGGTTGACATTATTATGTATTCAACCGCTGTTGTTTGCGGATGCTCTTGACGGCACGGATGCGAGCGTCACGAATAGCCTCTCCAATGGCATTACCTTGTAAATCAGATTGTAAAATAGCGTGGGTATCAATGATTATTGCTGCCGCCAAAGCACGTTTCATATAGTCTGCTTGAGGGTAGGGTAATTGTTCTTTTCCGTATCGCCCTTTTGAATCGGCTTCACACGCCAATAAAAAATCATCTAAATTTTCAGGTTTTTTTAAAGCGCCCAAGGTTGCTAATAAATCAACTAAGGTTGATGCCTTAAGCTCAACCGCACGATGACAATGTGTATGATATTCCATGACCACTTTCGCTAATTTTTTAACCTGATTAGGAACTTTTAGCCGCTGGCAAAGAACATTTAAAGGTTTTAAACCTGATTTTTCATGCCCACGATGGCTAGGGTGTAATTGTTTTGGCGTTAGGGCTTTACCTAAATCGTGTACTAAGGCCGCAAACCGTACTTCAGGCTTTGTTGATAGGCGACTGGCTTGAGTCAGGCTGAGTAAGGCATGAATACCCGTATCAATTTCAGGGTGATATTTTTCAGGTTGTGGTACGCCAAAAAGCTGGTCAATTTCAGGAAAAATAACGGCTAAGGCATTACATTTTCGCAACACTTCAAAAAATATAGCAGGATTTTTTTCATTCAATGCTTTATAGGTTTCTGTCCACACCCGTTCAGCCACTAAATGGGAAATTTCCCCTTCGGCTACCATTTTTTGCATTAACGCTAAGGTTTCAGGGGCAATTGTAAAGTTTAAATGTTGATAACGAGCGGCAAAGCGAGCAAGGCGTAAAACACGGACGGGGTCTTCACTAAAGGCAGGTGATACGTGACGAAAGATGCGGTTTTTTAAATCATCCTGCCCTCCATAAGGGTCAATAATTTTACCATCAGGGCTGAGTGCCATCGCATTAATGGTTAAATCACGGCGAATTAAGTCCGCTTCTAAGGTAACGCTGGGGTCACTGTAAATTTTAAAACCTTTATAGCCTGCCGCTATTTTTCGTTCTGTTCGGGCAAGGGCGTATTCATCACGGGTTTTAGGATGTAAGAAGACAGGAAAATCTTTTCCGACTGCATGAAAGCCTTGTGCCAACATGGTTTCTGGCGTTTCCCCTACGACCACCCAATCGTGTTCTATTACGGGATAGTCTATTAATTGATCTCGAACCGCGCCGCCAACTAAAAATATATGCATGTGAAAAGCTTATCGGTAAAATGGGTCACTAAAGGGGACTAACTATAAACAGTATAGTTAAGACCCGCTTTAGCATTTTTATAATTTTATATTATTCAGCTTATTTTGTTTCCGCTGATTTTTCTTCGGTGGTTGTTTCAGGTGTCGCTTCTGCTGGAGGTGTCTCCGTTGCACAAAGAGGTCGGTTAAATGCAGAATAAGCAGGACACCAACGAATATACCCTGTCGTAACCAGCACTAAGCCAATCAGTAACAATAAAATATTTGCTAAAAATAACGAAATTAAGATTGAAATTGCCCCTGCAATCAGACGAAGCTGCTTTTCTTTATCATTTACGTTAACCTCAAATTTTATCAAACGTTTATAATCAAATTTCATTTTAAAACCTCTTTTAAAGTCAATAGTTTGCCAAAATACCCTATATAATAGGGTTTCTTATATTTAAGTATACTAAATATACACAGCTAAAAAAAATGTGCAAGTGATAAAAAATGGATGTCTCTTTTCTAATTAATAACTTAAATGATGCTCAACGGCTTGCCGTCACTGCCCCTTCAAAGGCGATGCTTATTTTAGCAGGCGCGGGTAGTGGTAAAACGCGGGTATTAGTTCACCGAATTGCGTGGAAAATTCAGGTTGAAGGCGTATCACCACACAGTATTTTAGCGGTGACGTTTACCAATAAAGCGGCGCTCGAAATGCGAGATCGGGTGGAAAAGTTATTAAAATTTCCCACACAAGCCATGTGGATTGGTACTTTTCATGGGCTGGCGCACCGTATTTTACGTCGTCATGCCAGCGAGGCGCAGTTACCGACCACCTTTCAAGTGATGGATTCAGACGATCAATTACGTGTGATTAAACGCTTGTTAAAATCCATGCGAATTGATGATAAAAAGTGGCCACCGAAACAAATACAATGGTTTGTTAATGGTCAAAAAGACGAAGGGTTGCGCGCAAAACACCTGAGTCATAATGGCGATTTTTTTTTAGAGCAAATGATTAAACTCTATCACGCCTATGAAACGATTTGTAATCAGTCAGGATTGGTTGATTTTGCCGAACTTCTTTTAAGAGCGCATGAATTATTACGGGATACGCCTGAGTTATTAGCTTTTTATCGTCAGCGTTTTCGTGAAGTGCATGTGGATGAATTTCAAGATACCAATAAAGTGCAATATGCGTGGTTGCGATTATTGACCGAGGGTAAAGATAATTTATTTATTGTCGGCGATGACGATCAATCCATTTATGGCTGGCGTGGCGCTCAAATTGCGAATATTTTTAATTTTCAACAGGATTACCCAAATTACGAGCTGATTCGACTAGAACAAAATTATCGTTCTACCGCTTATATTTTACAAGCGGCAAACCAGCTGATTACGCACAATAATAATCGAATGGGAAAGCAATTATGGACAGACAGCGATAATGGGGAATTAATCTCATTATACTCGGCCTTTAATGAACAAGATGAAGCCTATTTTGTGGTTGATCAAATTCAACAATGGCTAGAAGCGGGTAATTTAAAAAAAGAGGTGGCTATTTTATATCGCTCTAACGCCCAATCGCGCCAGTTTGAAGAGCGGTTAATGATTGAAGCCATTCCTTATCGGGTTTATGGTGGTTTGCGATTTTTTGAACGTGCTGAAATTAAAAATGCTTTGGCGTATTTACGTTTGTTATCCAATCGAAACGATGACCCCTCTTTTGAACGTATTATTAACACCCCAACCCGTGGTATTGGTCAGCGAACATTAGATAGCCTGCGTGATTTTGCCAAGTATGAACAAATATCCTTATGGCAAGCGACGGAAAGACGAATTAATGACAATTTTTTTAGTGCACGAGCGGGGAATGCTTTAAAAAAGTTTCAAAAAATAATGCAGGATTTAGAAACAGAATCGCATTCATTAGTGCTTTATGAAAAAGTTAAATTAGTCGGGGAAAAAAGCGGCTTAATTGACTTTTATAAAAAAGAAAAAGAGGATCGTGGCGAGGCGAGAATTGAAAATTTGGAAGAGCTGATCAATGCGGCACGTGCGTTTGATTATCCATGCGAGGATGATGAAACCTTAAATGATTTAGATATGTTTTTAGCCCATGCAACTTTAGAAGCAGGGGAAATGCAAGGGGCCGATGCCGATGATTGTGTGCAATTAATGACCTTGCATTCGGCGAAAGGGTTGGAGTTTAAACACGTTTTTATGGTGGGATTGGAAGAGGGTTTATTTCCATCAGGCCGTTCCATTGAGGATGTTGCCCGATTGGAAGAAGAACGGCGTTTGTGCTACGTGGGTATTACACGAGCGATGCAGAAATTATGTATTTCGTATGCGGAATCGCGGCGCTTATATGGTAAAGAAAGTTACCCAAGTCCTTCACGATTTTTGCGTGAAATTCCAAAAGACTGTGTGCAAGAAATTCGGGTTCGCGCCAAGGTAACCAAAACGTTTAAAACGATAAAAGTGACAGAAAGCTTAGGAGGGCATCGTGTGGGCGATAAAATTAGCCATGCTAAATTTGGCTTAGGCACTATTCTTCAATTAGAAGGCGAAGGAACGCAAGAAAAAGTACAAATTAATTTTAGAGAAAGTGGTTTAAAATGGCTGATGCTTGCCTATGCAAAATTTGAACGACTCTCCTAATAACGCTTAAAATTTACAATATTTTTACTTAATTTTTTAATAAGGATTCTATTTTTAAGCTTATTAAAGGATATCGCATGACGTATTACAAACTCTTTCTGTTAGCGCTTGTTTTTGTGATTTCAGGGTGTGCAACCCCGCTTGAAGTGAAACAACTTTCACTAAAACAATTGGATTATTTAACCGTTTTAACCGATGCTGTGACCATTCAATCAGAGGGTTTAATTTTGATTGCTGAGAAATTAAAACAGCAGTCAGAAGGCAATATGAGTTGCCATCAGCAAAATAGTATTGATCGGCTAAATCAATTAATGACCACAACCGTTGATTTAACCGATATGAGTGAACGTCGGGCGTTAAAGCAAAAAATTCTGGCACAAGCGACTGAAATTAATAAAGTCACGGCCGCATCACGGCAAAAATTAGCGCTGGATTTTAAGGCGATAAAAATTAAAACGCAACAATTACAGGTCTACTTGAAAAAAATAAAAGAGGTGCAAGTGGTCTTAAATGGTTATATTCAATCGCAAAAAGCGGGTGAGCAATTATTGAGTAGTTCGGTGGGGCATACCAGTGTTGATGGATTTTTGGGGACAATCAATACCTATATTCCATTGATTAAATTGGCATCAGGTGAGTTGGCGCATTTACTACAGGTTAAGCAATAATCGGAGGGTAAAATTATGACTGAAAATGAATTACAGCGGCATATTTTAGCGTTAACGTCCTTGGCGAGCACACTCTTAGAACCTGAACGAACCTTTAAGCGTAATGAAATTGACCTTTTTAAAATTCAATTATACGGGATGGTGCTGGAAGATTTAAGAATGAATCTTGCCAAAATAACCCCGATGGATATTACGGAAATTGACCGAGCGATTGGTGCTTCTTTGCAAGCGACTCAAAATCAAGCGATCGCATTACAAACCTTTGATGTGGGAATAAGTGTGCTTAAAACCGTTCTTGTTGCCAGCCTATAGAGGGAAAATTTTGCTAAATAAAACCGTACTTGTCCTTTTAATTTTATTGTTAAATGCCTGCGCAATAGTGCCTGAGCGTGAATTTTCCAATTACCGCTATGTTTTTAGTCAAGTGCGTGATGTCGGGGAGAAAGTCATTATTGATTACGCCTTGGCTAAAAAAGAACAAACCCAATTAAAGAAAAATAATACCCTTCAAGCACCACGTAAAAATACCTTTAGTAGCCATCAATTAACCATCTCTGATTTACCCGTGCAAGATGTGGCGGTTCGATTGCGCGCGTGGGAGGTCATGGCGACCTACAACGAGGCATTGACGCAGTTGATCGCAGGAAAAAGCCTGAAATCAAAAGACCAGACGGTTTTAAAGAAATTATTACATTTTTCAGTGAGTTCACTTCGAGAGGCCGCCGCAGGCTTATCCCCGATTGCCGCCGCTTTAGATGCGATTGTGACCCAAGTTGAAAAAGGTTTTAAGCGCCATCAGATTGTCGCCAGCATTAAAAATATTTCCGAGATTATTAGTTCACAATTAATCGTTGGGATGAAAAAAGACAGCGAGTTATTTTATAAAGTAAGATATAGCATTAATAATTACCACTATCAAAAACTTAGGGTGAATATTACGCACCATATTAAGACGTTTATCACCTTAGCGAATGAAATTGAACCGCTTGAGCAACAAAAAAAGGTGAATCCGCTGGTCAAAACATTAAACGAGCGCTTAAAACAAATTGCGGTTTCTTCTTCTGGGCGCGGGTTTGAGCTTATTTATCTTGATCTACCTGAAACACTGAAAAAACCGAGAAAGCGACGCTATAGAAGGAATAAATATCAACGGCAAAAAACCATGATTACAAAAGCAATTATGACAAAGGTTAAATCAGAAAAAAATCGGGTGGTGATATCACAATTAACGGTGCTAAAAACTCAAATTTTGATGTTACTTGATGAAGCTGAACAGATAAATATTGCATTAGAGGCGTATCATGACATGCTTACTGCGTATATTCGTTTGTTAAATCAAATGGATTTGTATTTACGAGTGGTGCAACAAGCGGCAATTTCTGGGCAATCAGAACGACTAGAACTTGGAAATAATTTTGAAATTGCGTTGATTAAAATGCGCCAAGCTTTTTTATATTATCAGAAAACTTATTAGGAACGTTTTTATGTCGATGACTCAAGAGATGGCGGCAGAACACTATGAGCTTGCCCATAATGAATTAATGGCAATTGCTGAAAATTACCAAACCCCCGACGATGCCTCTGCGATTGCATTAACGGCGGCGCAAGGTTTAACCATTGATTACATTGATTACAGTATTGAAATAATTAAGGATTTTAATACTCATTATCAATGTTTTGTTGGAAGTTTAGAAAAAACACTGAATCGTCTTGAAAAAACCACGCTGGATAAAGCCTTGTTAGACCCACTAACACATTGTTTTGAAACCGTAAAAATTCCAGAAAATGATAAAATAACTGACTCGGTTAATAAAAAGGGGTGGTCCTATAAATTAGATTTATTGTTTGCATGGTTGCGAATACGCATGGGATTGGATGGGCATAAATAAAAAAACGGTTCGCCAAGGTTTTATTTATACACTGGCGGCGGTGTTAATTTTTGTTGCGCCTATTTTTGTGCAGTTTCAGCCATTGCCGAGGCTTGATCCTAATCTGATGAGCCAGCTAATAACCCCGAAAAAAAATGGCACTCCACAGTTTATTTATTTTTGGGCAGATTGGTGTGGGGTTTGCAAAACCATGCAAGGTCCCATCTCAGGTATTTTAAAAAATTATAACGGCGTGACCGTAGCGGTTAACTCAGGTAACATCACTCAAGTTCAAAATTACTTAACGCATCATCAATTAATGTGGCCAATTGTGAATGATGAACATAACGAAATCGGTGAACAGTTTTTAGTCAAAGCGGTGCCAACCATTTTTATCCTCAATCAAAAGGGGGAAATTGCATTTGTTGATTCAGGTTATGTCAGTGATTATGGTTTGCGACTGCGATTATGGTTGGCAAGTTCAGGCTCGTTTAAAAAAATAACGCTTTTTTAATTTAACTTCTACTTTTTATAAAAATATGACAGATGCAAATGATTTATTTACCCAAGCAAAAAAGGTCATTCCTGGGGGCGTAAATTCGCCTGTCCGCGCTTTTAGTAGTGTTGGTGGAACGCCTGTTTATATTGATCGTGCGCAAGGGGCGTATGTCTTTGACAGCGACCGTAAACGTTATATTGATTATGTGGCGTCATGGGGACCGATGATTTTAGGTCATGCCCACCCTGAAGTGATAGAAGCGGTTCAAGAAGCGGCTGAAAAAGGGTTGAGTTTTGGCGCACCCACGCAATTAGAAACTCAAATGGCTGAAAAAGTCTGCGAATTAGTACCTTCTATTGAATTAGTGCGAATGGTCAGTTCTGGCACGGAAGCAACCATGAGTGCGATTCGATTGGCGCGTGGTTTCACAGGCCGTGACAAAATTGTTAAATTTGAAGGTTGTTATCACGGTCATGCCGATGCCTTATTAGTCAAAGCAGGTTCGGGCGCATTAACCCTAGGTGTTCCAAGTTCCCCTGGGGTGACAGAAGCTGTAGCTGAAAATACCATTACTTTAAGCTATAACGACAGTGACGAAGTTAAAGAATTTTTTGCCCAGTTTGGCGATGAAATTGCCTGTGTCATTGTAGAACCTGTGGCGGGTAATATGAACTGCATTCCACCTGTGGCAGGTTTTTTAGAAACCCTACGAACGGTATGTGATGAAACTGGGGCCGTCTTAATTTTTGATGAAGTGATGACAGGCTTTCGAGTAGCATTAGGGGGGGCGCAAGCGCTTTATAAGGTAAAACCTGATTTAACCACTCTTGGGAAAATTATTGGTGGCGGAATGCCTGTCGGTGCTTTTGGTGGTAAACGCGAGATTATGGAAAGCCTTGCACCCTTAGGAGCGATTTATCAAGCAGGTACCTTATCAGGAAACCCTATTGCGATGGCGGCAGGCTTAAAAACGCTAGAGCTAATTTCTGAACCTAATTTTTATGAGCTATTAACCCAAAAAACCCAAAATTTTGCAGAAGTAATGAAACAACGCGCTGAAAAAGCAGGGGTTGCTCTGAGTGCCAACACAGTGGGGGGAATGTTTGGGTTATTTTTTACTGAAGAGACTCAGGTTACGTCCTTTGCTCAAGTAATGAGTTGTGATCAAGCACGATTTAAAACGTTTTTTCATGGCATGTTAGCGCAAGGTGTTTATTTAGCCCCTTCTGCATTTGAAACAGGGTTTATGTCAGCGGCACATACGCAAGAAGATTTAGAACAAACACTGGATTGCGCGAGTGCGGTGTTTGAAAAATTATAATAATACGTCAATGAAGACAACAGAATCGGATAAAAAAAACGTTATTTGTGATTGCACAGGGACGACTCACGCAAAAATTGAAGACTTGGTTACAAAGGGCTATGATACGGTCGATAAAATTGCCTCAGCAACAGGTGCTGGCACAGGCTGTGGCAGCTGTGATGTCTTAATACAAGAAATATTGGATAAAGCGACAATGCCTCCGTTGAAATCAGCAAAAATAGTTGATGTTTTGTGTGTCGGTCATGCTTGTTATGATATGACATTTTCAGTGGCTCATCATCCTAAACGAGATGAAAAAATGACCGCCAGTTTTTTAGTGGAATGTGGCGGAGGGCCTTCGGCAAATGCGGCGGTGATGGTGGCACGATTGGGATTAAAGTCGGCTTTTGCGGGCTATTTGGGTAATGATATTCAAGGTGAATGCCATTATCAGGAATTGATGGATCGTGATGTCAATATCGGATTGATAAAACGAGGCGATTCACCGACCCCTATTTCAACTATTTTAGCCAAGCCCAATGGCAGTCGATCGCTGGTTAATTACACGGGAGCGACCAAACCCCTCAGAGCAGGCAGTATTGATTTTTTATCTATCCGACCTAAAGTTGTCCTTTTTGATGGTCATCAACCACATGAGTCATTAGTCTTATTGGAGCAAATAAAAAACCAAAATATTCCAACGGTTTTAGATGCAGGTTCTGTACATGAAGGCACGCAACTATTGATGGATAAGGTGGATTATTTGATTTGTTCTGAAAAATTTGCCTTACAACAAAGCGGCAGTATTGATAAAGCGTTAAAAGAATTATCCGCACTCAGTCCTGCGGTTGTGATTACCTTAGGTTCAAGAGGCTTGGTGTGGAAGCGTGGTGAAGACTCGGGACGATTAACCGCTTATGAGGTCAATGAAGTGGATAGTACGGGGGCGGGTGATGCTTTTCATGGGGCTTTTGCCGCCGCGTTATCGCTAAAAATGAAATGGATACCGAGTTTAACGTATGCCAGTGCCGCAGGTGCCTTATGTTGCACGGCAATGGGGGCGCGTTTAGGCTTACCGACCAAAGCGGAACATCAAATTTTATTTTCCCAATCGTCTGACTTATCATAAATAGAAAACATTATGCCTAAAAAACCTGTTGTTAGTAATCGAACCTTAGTGCATCGCAGTCGTCTCTTTACCATTGAAAGTATGGATTTAACCTTTAGCAATGGTGAAAAACGAAATTATGAATGCTTAAAACGCGGCTATAATGGCGGCGCGGTGTTAATCGTACCAATGCTTGATGAGGACACGGTTTTATTGATTCGAGAATATTCAGCAGGCGTAGACCGTTACGAACTAGGATTACCCAAAGGTAAAATTGATGCAGGCGAAGCGGTATTAATAGCCGCTAATCGTGAATTAAAAGAAGAAATCGGTTATGGTGCCAAATCGCTGCACGCTTTATTACCATTGACGTTAGCCCCTGGTTATTTTGACCATGATATTAATATTATTGTGGCACAAGATTTATACCCTGAAAAATTAGAGGGGGATGAACCCGAACCGTTGGAAGTGGTTCCGTGGAAATTATCGAATATCCACGGTTTATTAGCGACGGGTGAATGCACAGAAGCTCGTTCGATTGCCGCGCTTTATATGGCGCGCGAGTATCTTGGTCGCTAACCTTAGCGTAAAAAAATCCAATGTCCGTATTTAAATACTTTTTCTTTTTTATCACGCTAATATTGAGCGCCTGTAATATCACAGAGCTTAATAATCCTTATGTTAAAAAAGAGGCGACACTTAATATTTTATACTCCTCTTTTTCTGAACGCCCAAAACACCTTGATCCTGCCATCGCTTACAGCAGTAATGAATACACCTTTATTGCCCAAATTTACGAACCACCGTTTCAATATCATTATCTAAAACGGCCTTATCAATTAGTGCCGTTAACCGCGACAAAACTGCCACGCATTGAATATATTAATGCAAAGGGGGCGTTATTACCGCTGGATGCGCCCGAAAAAGATATTGTGTTTAGTGATTATATTATAGATATAAAAACAGGGATTCAGTATCAACCCCACCCCGCATTTGCTAAAAATAAATCAGGTGACTTTCGTTATCATCATTTAAATGAAACTGCGTTAGCTTCCATTGATAATTTGAATGATTTTGTGCACACAGGGTCACGAGAATTAACCGCAGAAGATTATGTTTATCAAATAAAACGCCTCGCACATCCTAAAATTCATTCACCGATTGCTGAAATTATGAAGCAATATATCCAAGGGTTTGATGAATTTTCTAAGCAACATAAAAACTCAAAAAAAATCGCTATAAAAAATCAGTCCATTGAAGGGGTGATCGCCTTAAGTCGTTATCAATATAAGGTTCGTATTAAAGGTAAATACCCTCAATTCCGTTTTTGGTTGGCAATGCCCTTTTTTGCGCCTATTCCGTGGGAAGCTGATGTTTTTTATGCTCAAAAAGGTTTAAAGGAGCGCAATATTAGTTTAGATTGGTATCCCATTGGTACAGGCAGTTATTTATTAGCAGAAAATAATCCAAATCGACGTATGGTTTTGGCAAAAAATCCAAATTTTCATGGGGAAAAATACCCAACTGACGGTGAAAATGGTGACCAAGAACAAGGTTTATTAAAGGATGCGGGCAAAGCCTTACCCTTTATAGATAAAGTGGTTTATATTCTGGAAAAAGAAACCATTCCTTATTGGAATAAATTTTTGCAAGGCTATTATGATGCCTCTGGGATTGCCTCGGACAGTTTTGATCAAGCCGTACAATTTGCCAGTGAAGGGGATGCGCAACTTACGCCTAAAATGCAGGAAAAAAATATTCGATTACAAACCTCTGTTGCCAGCTCTATTTATTATCTGGGGTTTAATATGCTGGACGATATTGTCGGGGGTGATAGTGAAAAGAGCCGCCAATTACGTCAAGCGTTGTCGATAGCCATTGATTATGAAGAGTATATTTCGATTTTTATGAATGGTCGCGGTATCGCCGCCCAAGGCTTATTACCTCCAGGGATTTATGGCTACAAAGAAGGTGTCGAGGGATTAAACACCACCGTTTATGAAGCGTTTGGAAAACGAAAACCATTATCTGAGGCTAAAAAATTATTAGAAAAAGCGGGCTATAAAGAGGGGCTTGATCCTAAAACAGGCGAAGCATTAACGCTTTATTTTGATACCGCATCAACTAGTATTGATGAGCGACCGCGTATGAACTGGTTTCGGAAACAGTTTGAAAAATTAGGGATTAAATTGGTGATTCGTGCGACCGATTACAATCGTTTTCAAGAAAAAATGCGTAATGGTCATGCGCAATTATTTATGTGGGGCTGGAATGCGGATTACCCTGATCCTGAAAATTTCTTTTTTCTGCTTTATGGGGCGAATGGCAAAGTAAAAAGTGGCGGTGAAAATGCAGTAAATTACAATAATCTTGAATTTAATCGTCTATTTGAAGTCATGCGTAATATGGATAATGGCCGTCAACGCGAACAGATTATCGAAAAAATGCAACAAATAGTACGCCATGATGCCCCGTGGGTTTTTGGTGTGCATCCTAAAAACTTTGTGTTGTCACATAGCTGGTATCAAAATTTAAAACCCAATCTTATGGCGAATAACCGTTTAAAATATACGCGTATTGATGGCGTTGCACGAGCGCAAAAACGAAAATTATGGAATAAAGCGGTTTTTTATCCGCTCATCATTGGGCTTATTTTATTACTGCTCTTATTTATCCCTGCGCTACTTGCGTATCAAAAACGCTTAAAAATGACGATAAATCCATCATAAATACCACTTTTTCTTGAAAAATAAAATCCAACCCCCATTGTCAAGTTAACCTTTTAACCATAGGAACGAACAAAAAAATGGCTGTTGAAACAAAAAAAGAAACCTTAGGCTTTCAAACCGAAGTTAAGCATTTAATGCATTTAATGATTCATTCTTTGTACAGTAACAAAGAAATCTTTTTACGTGAATTAATCTCGAATGCCTCGGATGCGGCTGATAAATTACGTTATAAAGCATTATCAAATGACAGTCTTTATGATGGCGATAGTCAATTAAAAATCCGTGTTGATTTTGATAAAGACGCACGCACTATCACCGTGTCTGATAATGGCATTGGTATGACGCGTGATGAAGTACAAGAACATATCGGTACGATTGCAAAATCAGGGACAAAACAATTTTTTGAAAAATTAACAGGCGATGAAGCCAAAGATAGCGAATTAATTGGTCAGTTTGGCGTTGGTTTTTATTCAACATTTATTGTGGCTGATAAAGTAACCTTAACGACTCGCAAAGCCGATGTTAAAGCGGATGAAGCGGTTTGTTGGGAGTCTGCAGGTGAAGGTGATTACACGCTAGAGTCGGTCGAAAAAGCCACACGCGGCACCGAAGTAGTGTTACACCTTAAAGAAACGGAAGATGAATTTTTAGAATCATATCGCCTTCAAACCATTATTAAAAAATTCTCAGACCATATTTCTTTACCCATTATTATGGACAAAGAAATTCCTGCGGAAACCGATGAGGAAGGCAAAGAAACCGCCCCATCGCGTATTGAAGATGATGTGGTTAATAGTGCCTCTGCATTATGGACACGCTCTAAAGATGATATTTCTGCGGAAGAATATAACGAATTTTACAAACACGTCGGTCATGATTACCAAGAACCGTTAGCGCATATTCATAGTCGAGTCGAAGGTAATACCGAATACAGTTTATTACTCTATCTACCGAGTCATGCCCCGTTTGATTTATGGGACAGAGATGCGAAACAAGGGGTTAAACTTTATATTCGTAAAGTCTTCATTACCGATGATGCTGAACAATTAATGCCTCGTTATTTACGTTTTGTACGCGGAATTATTGATACTGACTCGTTGCCATTAAACGTCTCGCGTGAAATTTTACAGCAAAGTAAAAAAATTAGCACCATCAAAGGCGGCGCGGTTAAAAAAGTATTAGCCTTGTTAAACACCTTGGCAAATGATGAAGATCACAGCAAATATTCAAGTTTTTGGAAAGAGTTTGGTAACGTCATCAAAGAAGGCGTGATTGAAGACCATAAAAACAAAGATAAAGTTGCTAAATTACTCCGTTTTTCATCCACTCATAGCGATGCCGAAGCCCAAAATGTTGCTTTAGCGGATTATGTTAGTCGTATGAAAGACGATCAAGAACATATTTATTATGTGACTGCCGATTCACACGCTGCCGCTAAAAACAGCCCACATTTAGAAATTTTTCGTAAAAAAGGCATTGAAGTTTTATTAATGTCAGATCGAGTTGATGAGTGGTTGTTGTCTAACTTAACCGAATTTGAAGGCAAACATTTACAATCGGTTGCGAAAGGTGAATTAGATTTAAATAAACTAGACAGCGAAGACGACAAGAAAGAGCAAGAAAAAGCAGATAAAGATTTTGAATCTGTGATTAAACAAATGAAAGAAGTCTTAGGCGATAAAGTCAGCGAAGTTCGTTTAAGCCATCGTTTAACCGACTCCCCTGCGTGTTTAGTGACGGGCGCACATGACATGAGCTTAAACATGGAACGCATCATGAAAGAAGCGGGACAAGATTTAAGCATGATGGGAATGGGCGGTGCAAAACCTATTTTTGAGATCAATCCAGACCATGTTTTAGTGGCCAACGTTAAAGCCGAGCAAGATGATGATCGTTTTGCGGATATTACTCAAATATTATTCGACCAATCAATTTTGAGCGAAGGCGGTCAGTTAGAAAATCCAACCGAATTTGTGCATAAATTAAACGGTTTATTACAAGGTTTGCTTAAATAAACCCAAGGTAAAGTAATATACCAACTAGGAGCTGTTGTTCCATCACGCTTAATCAAGCGATGCAACAGTTCCTTTTTATCAAAAGTATTAACGCTTGAATTAAAGAATTCGATCCTTTGAACTCAAAATGCCTTTTTTCCATTCCAATAATTGCGAACTTTTGCCCAAAAATAGCCCGCTAAAAAGCGTATTAATCGACTCAAATGGGCTGGGTGTTGAAAGGTCATCACCACATATTTATGAGCAATACGGCGTTGTTTGTAAAAACTGACTAAAATCGCCTGATACTCTTGGTCTAAACGTTCTACGGTTAATCCATCGGCAACCCAAACAAAATTCATGCCGTTCATTTTCTCCCAATGTTCTTTGCAAATATTAGCGCTATAATTATCGCGATAAATAGGTGAACCAGGGTAAGGTGTAAATTTACTCAGATTCATGGTGGTCATAGGAATGCGTTTTACGAAGGCTTTGGTTTGAGCAATGGTTTCGTAAGTTTCACTAGGGTAACCCAGCATAAATAAACCTTTGCAACGAATTCCTGCGGTGGCTGTCCAATTTATTGCCCGTTCTGAAATTTCAACCCGCGCCGCTTTTTTCATTTTTTGTAACAATTCATTGGAGCCTGTTTCCAGTCCAAAACTAATTTCCCAGCAGTCTGCTTTTTTCATTTTTGCTAAAACATCAGGCTTCACGGTATCGACTCTCGCGGTGCAACTCCATGTCATTTTAAAATTATTTTTGATAATTAATTCACATAAGGCAAGAGTCCTGATTCGACTGGCTAAAAATAAATCATCTACAAATTGAATGTGACGTATGCCAAACTCATCTTGTTGTGGAGAAAAGGATTAAACGCATTTTGTAATCATCATTGATCCTGTTTACTGTTTTATCCCAATCGGAAAATCATTTCCTGTGATGAACGATTGCGGTACTTGCTCGTAGCCCCATTTTTTATAAGTTCTATCGGGTAACACATCTTCAATATACGCCGCCAAGCCTTTAATAGTAATAATATTTTTTGAATTAAATGCTTTGCCCTTTAACGCTTCGATTAAGGTATAAGTGAATACGCCGTGACCTTGGTAGCCTTCTAAAGCCACTTGGTCTTTACTGCTGGCAACAATGGTTGAGCGACCTGTGGCGCGGGCTAATTTATTAATGGCGGTTTTTTCGAGCATTCCTCTGGCTTGGGCTTCGGCATAACCGCCGCTGTTGCAGGTATCAATAATAGTTAAGGATTTTAAGGCTTTGATTTTAGATAAGGCGAGTTTAAAATCTTGTTGGCTCATGGCTTTTTCACGCACGCTGTTCTCATTGGAAAAACGAAAATCATAGGGGATATAATAATAACTGCCCGTTTTTACATCGGTAATGCCGTGTCCTGCCATGTAGAGCATAAAAACATCATTGCGTTTTGTGTTTGCACCGACTTGTTTAAATTTTGCTAACACGTTTTCTTTGGTCACCTCAGAATCGGTCATTTTATAGACTTTAATCTCGGCAAATAAAGGTTTTGCCACTGAGGTTACTGCTTCAACAAAACCTGCTGCATCGGCGACTGAATACTTAAGTTGTAAATCCCCATCGCGGTATTTATCAATCCCTAACGCTAAAATATGCAAGGTTGGTTTTATGCGCGAAACACCTTTATAATCCAGCGTAATTTTAGCGGTATTAGACTCTATCGTCCCTTGATAATTGCTGGCTTTAAGCGTTAGCACATTTTTGCCATTGACTAAAGAAATAGGATGCTCCGCCTTAAAACAAGCAACCTTGGTTTTTCCTGCACTGCTTTCGGAATCCAAGACATCAATCGCAATACCATTTAACGACAAGGTAAGATTTTTATAACCACCCTCTTGTTCGCATAATTCAAACGTTAAGGTTACATCGCGTTTTTTACTTAAATGTGATTTTGTCTCAAAGGCAACTTTAGGCGCAAGCCCTGTTTTTAATAATTGATCAATATCAACCCCCTGAGCATATTTGCTTAAATCTTCCCCTTTTAACGCTCTGGCAATTAAATCTGGGCGATAAAAAGTGTCGTAGAATTTATCTACCGCTACAAATTTAGCGGCTTTATTCGCACCTTGATTAATATGATAACCAATATACTGTGCGCCGTTTTTAGAGGCATTAAAAAAACCTTCTTTCGTCCACGCGACAAATTCATTGTCTTTGGAAACAAAAATATTCAGCATTGGATAGATTTTTTTAGGTGGATTCGCTTGTTGTAACACGCTTAAATCCCACAGTTTTAATGTTTGGTCAGCACTGCCGCTGACAAGGCGATTTTTATCCACCGCAATTGACCA
>JAGLEW010000117.1 GCA_023144875.1 Methylococcales bacterium | reverse complement strand
TCTCTATAGGTTGCGACGGTTTTTTTCCAGCGTTCGGTCATACGATCACTGATCGCCATTGCTAATGCTTCGTACGCATAATGGGGCGACTTGCAACTGTTATCACGCCCTAAGCGATGACCATAATAACGTTTAAAATCATTGATAAAATCTTGTTTGTTCATTCCTAACGCAGGTAGTTTGCAAAGGGTTGCTTTAGGATTGCTCTTTTGAAAGACTCTATTGGGCATGTTGGTATTACCTTTTTAATATAATAAATCGAGGGAGACCGTTTTAAGTAAAACGTGGTGTTAAGTTAGTTTACCATGACATTGTTTGTATTTTTTACCACTGCCACATGGACAGGGTTCATTTCGTCCCGTTTTTTCCTCATTCCGAACAAAGGGTTGAGGCGTTTCAGTGCCATTATTAGCATCTATTTCTGGGGTGAAGTCCAATGAAGCGACTTCTTCTAAAGGCGACTCCGCCTCCGCGTGTTCATAGTGCATTTCCTGCAACGCTTGCGCTTCACGTTGCTCATCAATCGCATCGACATCTTCTTCTGTTGTTACTTCGACTTTCGATAAAATACCAATAATTTCATATTTAATACTATCGAGCAAACTGGTGAACATTTCAAACGATTCACGCTTATATTCTTGCTTAGGATCTTTTTGTGCATAACCTCGAAAATGAATCCCTTGACGTAAATAATCCATCGCCGCCAAATGTTCTTTCCAGTTGTTATCTAAAACTTGTAACATCACCGATTTCTCAAAGCTACGTAATACATCGGCGGTAATTTGGGTTTCTTTCTCTTTATAAACTTTGTTTAAAGCCTCATTAAGATGCTCACGCAAGCCTTGTTCCTGTAAAGCTTTGTTCTCTTTCAGAATTTGAGTGATCGGAACTTCCAGCATAAATTCATCTTTTAGATGTACTTCTAAGCCTTCAATATCCCACTGTTCTTCCATTGTCTTAGCAGGAATATACTGAGTAATTACATTATTTAAAACATCTTCTCGGATAGCACCAATAATGTCTGAAATATCCTCAGAAGCCATTAATTCATTGCGTTGCTCATAAATAACTTTACGCTGATCATTGGCAACATCATCATACGATAACACTTCTTTACGCTGATCAAAGTTACGCCCTTCTACTTTACGTTGCGCATTTTCAATCGAGCGCGTTACCCACGGATGTTCAATGGCTTCATCTTCATCCATACCTAATTTTTTCATTAGATTTGAAATTTTTTCAGAGGCAAAAATGCGCATTAAATCATCTTCTAACGATAAGTAAAAACGTGTTGAACCTGGATCGCCCTGTCGACCTGAACGACCTCTCAGTTGATTATCAATACGGCGAGATTCATGCCGTTCTGAGCCAATCACATGCAAACCACCACTGGTTATTACTGCATCATGACGCAATTTCCATGCCGCTAATACTTTATCTTTTTCTGACGGTGTGATTTCCTCACCTAATGCTTGCAATTCAGCTTCTAAATTACCACCCAGTACAATATCCGTTCCACGCCCTGCCATATTGGTCGCAATGGTTACAGCGCTAGGCATTCCCGCTTGTTCAATAATATGAGCTTCTCGCTCATGCTGTTTAGCGTTTAAAACCTCATGTGTCACCTGTTGCTCAGTTAATAATTTTGAAATTAACTCAGAGGTTTCAATTGATGTGGTTCCGACTAAAACAGGCTGTTTACGTTTAGCGCATTCCTTAATATCCTTGGAAATTGCACGGTATTTTTCGGTGCCTGATAAATAAATTAAATCGCCTTTATCTTCTCGCACCATCGGTCGATGAGTGGGGATGACAATCACTTCTAAGCCATAAATTTGATTTAATTCAAAGGCTTCAGTATCAGCGGTTCCCGTCATACCTGATAATTTTTCGTACAACCGAAAGTAATTTTGAAAGGTAATGGATGCAAGCGTTTGATTCTCATCTTGAACGGTCACATTTTCCTTGGCTTCGATTGCTTGGTGCAAGCCTTCAGACCACCGTCGACCGTGCATAACACGCCCTGTAAATTCATCGACAATCATCACTTGATCGTCTTTTACAATGTAATCGACATTGATATTAAATAGGGCATAAGCTCTGAGTGAGGCATTTAAATAGTGCATTAAGCGAATATTACTGGAATCATACAGGCTTTGACCTTCTTCCATTAAGCCATATTCCACCATCAGGTCTTCAATATGTTCATGCCCTGACTCGGTTAAATGAACTTGGCGAGTCTTTTCATCCACTGAAAAATCCCCTGCGCCGTCTTCCTCTTCCTGCTTTTTTAAAAACGGTACCAGTTTATCTGCTTGTAAATAAGGCTCGACACCGCCATCAACCGCACCTGATATAATTAAAGGTGTTCTCGCTTCATCAATTAAAATGGAATCGACTTCATCGACAATGGCAAAATATAAATCCCGTTGCACTTTTTGCGACAAACTAAAGGCCATATTATCGCGTAGATAATCAAAGCCAAATTCA
Source organism: Methylococcales bacterium (assembly GCA_023144875.1). Taxonomy (GTDB): domain Bacteria; phylum Pseudomonadota; class Gammaproteobacteria; order Methylococcales; family Methylomonadaceae; genus WTBX01. The sequence goes on along the minus strand of JAGLEW010000117.1, from coordinate 304 downwards.
TTATTCGTGCCGTAAGTAATGTCTTTTGAATAAGCTTCACGACGCTCTTCTGAGTCCATTGGGCTTAAAATTACCCCTGTGCTCAAGCCTAAAAAGCTATAAAGTCTAGACATCCATTGCGAATCACGTTCTGCTAAATAGTCATTTACCGTGACCACATGCACTCCGCGTCCTTCTAAAGCATTAACATACGCCGCTAACGTGGACATCAGGGTTTTTCCTTCCCCTGTTTTCATTTCTGCAATTTTAGAGTCATTTAAGACTATGCCACCAATAAACTGCACATCAAAATGGCGCATATTAA
>JAGLEW010000116.1 GCA_023144875.1 Methylococcales bacterium | reverse complement strand
GTTTCAATATTCATAGCGTATTTAATTTTTTTTGTAACCATGGTTCTAAGAAATTTAAAAATAACCGCACCTTTGTAGGAAGATATTTTCGATGCGGATAAAGTGCGTAAATATCTAAGGGCGGGGGACTGTATTGGGCTAAAACTACTTGAAGTTTGCCTTTTTTAATATCATTTCCAACAATATAACGCGGTAGCATTAATAAGCCTAAGCCATTGATTGCGGCAATGCGAATAGGGTCGGCGACATTAGACTGCATACGCCCTCTGACTTTAATTTGTTTGATCGTTTTACCGCATGAAAAATACCATAAATTACGTGGAGGTAACGCCCAATTAATCAAACAACTGTGGTTACTTAACGCGTCTGGTTTTTTCGGAATGCCATTTTTTTTTAAATAATCGGGCGAGGCGCAAATCACCAAAGGTGAACTTGCTAACTTTCGGGCGACTAAACTGCTGTCGTTTAATTTTCCTAAATGAATCGCAATATCTAACCCTTCGTCCATCGAATCCCCAATCGTCGTTTTTAAACTCATATCCCCTGATAATTCAGGATGATCCAATAAAAATTCCGCCAACGCATGGGCAATATGTACCGCGCCAATCACAGGGGGCGAACCAACTTTTAACGTCCCACGAGGCTCCGTTTGTAAATGGGTGATTGCCATTTCCATATCATCTATGGCTTGTAAGACTTGAATACACCGTTCTAAATAGCTATTTCCTGCTTCTGTCAGGCTTAAACTGCGAGTGGTTCGGTTAAAAAGTCGAGTATCTAATTGGCTTTCTAATTGCATCACATGTTTGGTCACCATCGCCCTTGAGATTCCTAAATCTCTGGCGGCATTGGCAAAACTTTCCAGTCGTGCAACCCGTGTAAAAACATTCATGCTGATTAATTTGTCCATATCAAACGCTCGCTGTCATATAACTGTCATAAAGTATTGACATTTACATTGTTTCTTAAAAGGAAATAATAAATTTAGTATTTGAGGTATTGTAAACTTTTCTACTCTCGCTATACTTAAGCACAAGTTTTAAAGATTTTAATTATTAATTAGGAAATAACTGTAATTATGAGTGACTTTAACAAAGATATTGTTATCGGTTTGATGTTTATTGTGGGTGTCTGGTGTTTTATCTCTGGACAGTTTATTGTTTCAACGGTTTTATTTGGTGCGGCGGCGATTTATAGCAATATTTTGATGGTACGCGCACGTTTTAACAACTAGTTTTTTGTAACCTCCTTGTGTTTGTATGACAAATAGTCGTTGCTCATTATCGGCTATTTAACTTATCGCCTCTCTTTGCTTTGATAACAATCAAAAGCATTGAGAGGTTTTTTTTCTTAAAACTTTATATTTAGGCAATCGTGACCCTAATCACATCAGAATATATATTTGTCTATTCTGTCAATATTTTTTTTTTGCATCCGATAGTTTGAGTATTATTTTACCCAACACGTTGTAAAACAACTATTAGTCTCGTCAATAAAAGTATAAATACTGTCTTCATCCCCTCAGCTTAAAACCCAGATAACCACTTAAAAAGATTAAACTTATTGAAAGTCTATATATAGCGCGTTATCATTTGCTCATGCGTTATTTTAGAAATAACCAACATTAATCCCAATTTAATAAAAAATAATTTAATTTAAAAAAAGAGGTCTATAATGGGCAAATTAATTTCATTAGCTGCACTGTTTTTTATGATATTAATCACATCTACGAGTCAAGCAGATGTAATCTTTCCTATCAAACAAATTGATCGAAGAGGTGAAGTAACGGATCAGCCGTTAGAGGTTTTGCAAACACTTGAGCAATTTAATCAAGATGATGAGTGGGATACTTATCAAGAATTTATTCCTGATAACAGAAGATACCAAGGTATTTATGTTTTTCAATCCCCCACGAATAATACCAGTCAAATTACTAAAATAGAATTATTGGCTAATTATCGTGGCTCTGAAATATCTTACCAAAAATGGGAAATCAAACTGCGTGATTTTCAAACAAACAAATGGGTGACTATCGCTAATAATGCCAATGCGCAAGATTGGGAATGGTTGCAAATTGAAGCTTTGATTACTAATAATCCTCAGCGATTTGTTGACGCTCAAAATAAAATAAAATTATTGTATCTCTCCAACAACAATAAAGATGCCAGTCAACTTGATTATTTAGCCTTAAATATTTCAATGACAACCCCACCACCAGAACCGCCTCAAACAGGAACATGGTGGAAACCTACCGCAGGGTTGAATTGGCAGTTTCAATACACTGGCACAATGGAATATTCAGTAAATGCAGTGGCATTCAATCTTGATTTATTCGACACCTCAGCCGCTGATATTGCCGCTTTAAAAGCACAAGGTAAAAAAGTCGTTTGTTATTTTAGCGCGGGCAGTGTTGAAGATTGGCGAGATGATGCTGTTCAATTTCAAGCGTCTGTGGTTGGAAATAATTATGACGGTTGGGCGGGTGAAAAATGGTTAGACATTCGTAACCACGATGTTCTATTACCCATCATGCAAGCGCGTATCGAACTTGCGGCACAAAAAGGCTGTGATGCGGTTGATCCTGATAATATCAATGGCTATGAAAATAACACGGGCTTTAATTTAAGTTATGCCGATCAAATTAGTTATAACAAAGCCTTAGCTGATCTAGCCCACGCCGCTCATTTAGCCATTGGCTTAAAAAATGATTTAAACCAAGTAGGTGATTTATTAGATTATTTTGATTTTGCCGTGAATGAAAGTTGTTATACCTATCATGAATGTCATTTACTCAGCCCATTTATTGCTGCCAACAAACCTGTTGTGTCAATTGATTATAACACTGCGACTAATGGTTTTTGTGCCCGAATGGCTCAACTTAATATGGATGGCATTAAGAAACACCTAAACCTTGATGCATGGTTACATCGCTGTCAATAAATCAGTATCTAAAATTAAGCCAATGTATGCTCCCCTCGCATTGGCTTTTATTTCTATTAAAAATAAACAATGGAAAAACAATGAAAAAATTACAGTTTACCTTAGCAATCACGGCTATATTATTAACAATGAGTGCTCATGCCGCACCCGTTACATCATTATCATTTAATACAGGTTTAAATACAGGTTATTCAGTTGATCACATAGGAAATATTGATGGTAACGTGGATTGGTTTACCTTTTATTCAAATGGCGCAGATATGACCTCATTCTATTTTGATCGCACCGTTGCGGCACCCGACCTAGTTGCCGTACTCTATTCTGGTGATACCAATGGGTTTGATTATGTCGCCGCTGGCGCAGGTCAACAATATTCATACTGGGATGCCGATATCTTAAACATGAACCTTACTTATGTTGATGAGTTTGACGACTCTCATCCTAATATTGCAGGTGGCATGTACGGTGACCCTGACTTCAACATGCTATTAGCCGCTGGAATATATTCATTAGCACTCTCATCACTAGACCAAGCAGGGACATACGAGTTTACTTCATCTACTTTTGATAGCCATAACAGTGTTCCAAACGTTCCTATTCCTGCTGCAGTATGGCTATTTGGCTCTGGTTTCATTGGGCTTACGGCAATCAGAAAAAAATCAGCAAAATTATCGACCCTTTCAGCCTAAACCCGTCTTTTCAAATTAACCTTTATTTGTGTGGTATGCCTAGCCAGGGCAATCAGGCTTAAATTGCCCTGACTACTTGAATGTCTTTATTTATAACTACTCAAGAATACCTAAGTAATCTAAACTCAGGTTTACTTAGCGCTTTGCTCAAAAAATTGCTAATAGGACATACTGAGTTATGATTTTATTTCCCAATACAAAAGTTGGAAAATATTTTTCCTAATAAGTCATCCGAACTGACCGTCCCTGTAATTTCTGCCAAACTATTTTGGGCTTGGCGTAAATCTTCGGCAATTAATTCACCTGCCATTGTGGTTTTTAATTGAGTTAAGGCGTTTTCAACAAAGCTATCGGCGCTATTTAACGCATCAATATGACGACGGCGGGCAATAAAAACCGTATCGCTATTTTCTGTATAGCCCATACTTTGTTTCAATTTATCTTTCAGTAAATCAAGTCCTTTTTCGGGCTTTAAGGATAAATAAATTTCACAACCTGTGGTGGTTTCTTGCAGAATAGGCGCACGATTAACAAGATCTATTTTGTTGTACAGCGTTATGACAGGAATATTACTCGGTAAGCGTTTTAAAATATCAGGGTCGGTTTTATTTTCTCTCGCATC
>JAGLEW010000115.1 GCA_023144875.1 Methylococcales bacterium | reverse complement strand
GCTTCGATGATGCACACGGGTGGAATAGCCATGTCTCCATATTTCGTTCGCTCAGCAATTAAATAATCAGGTTCACCGACTAAGCCTTTTTCTTTATCCACATTATAAGGCACATGTGACCAGATTTTTAAGGCCTCATAATGATCTGCAACAAGCTCTAAAATGGGACTAATAATACGTTCGCAAATGGTGGTTTCGTTGATGAAATTAAGCTCATCCGATAGTTTTTGTTCAATGCGTTTGAAATCAGCAGGAAGAATATTGATATTTAATGGTTTAACAAATAAGGTATTGTCTCTGACTTCAATATCAAATAATCGCGCCACTTCTGAAACGGATTTAAAGTGACCATAAGCCATAAAATACTCCTAAATTTTAATCATAAAAAATGCCAAACACGTTCACCGTATTCAGCATTCTTAGTGTCGCGTTAAAGATTGAGTTTAGTTGGTTTCAGCGGCAATCTTTCGGGTAATATACGATTGTTGAATGATCGACAAGGTGTTATTGCAAATCCAGTATAAAACCAAACCCGATGGGAAAAACAAGAAGAAAAAAGTGAACATAATCGGAAACATTTGCATCACTCGTGCTTGCACGGGGTCGATCGGTGGCGGATTTAAGCTTTGTTGAATCTTCATGGTAATGCCGTATAAAATCGGCAATAAATAGAAGGGATCTTGTGAGGATAAATCCGTCAACCAGCCAATAAAAGGTGCTTGGCGCAATTCAACGGTTTCAATTAAAACCCAATACAGGGAAATAAACACGGGGATTTGTACCATGATCGGTAAACACCCCCCGAGCGGATTAACCTTTTCCTTTTTATACATCGACATCATTTCGGTATTAAACCGTTGACGATCGTCGGCATAAGTCTCTTTTAATTCTTTTAATTTAGGCTGAATTTTACGCATTCTCGCCATTGAACGATAACTGGCTTGCGACAATGGAAAGAACAGCAGTTTTATGCAAAAGGTGACGCATAAAATAGAAAACCCCCAGTTGCCGATATGTCCATGAAACCAGTTTAATCCTGCGTAAATGTATTTTCCAAAAAATGTTAACCAACCATAATCAACCGTTAGCTCTAACCCAGGTGAAACTTTTTCCATCATCGGTTGAATTTTAGGCCCTACATATAATTGGGCTTTTAATACTGCTTGCGTACCTGCGGCAACCGTGATTTCAGGTGAATAAGACCCAATCACATAACGCCAGTCTTTTAATTCCTTGGTATAAAAAATATTTTCTTTATCCGCAGGGGGTACCCACAAGGCACCAAAATAATGCTGAATATATCCACTCCAGCCACCTAATGTGGTGACCTCCAGCTTTTCCTCGGCCATTTCTTCAAAGTCAATTTTTTGATACTTGTCTTCTTGGGTATAAAATACGCCGCCGGTATAGGTTCTTATGAAGGTATTTTTCTTTTCTTCTTCATAAGGGCGTTTTTGAAATTGGCTGTATTGACGACCAACCCATGCCTTGTCGGTATTATTATTCAGGGCTTGGCTGAGTTGAATATTATAGCTACCACGCGTAAACGTCAGCGTTTTAGTCACAGAGAGGCCTTGCCCATCTGTCCACGTTAATGGAATGCTCAGTGTATCTTCACCGACCGCCATTTCATAGCGACTTTTTTCAGCACGAAAGGTTTCATGATGATTTGGTGCTTTCGCTGAATTTTTGCCCGCAATTAAACCACTTTGGGCTAAATATAATTTTTCAACACTGCTATCAAATAAACGAATAGGGGTGATGTTGGTTTTACTGGGTGTCAAGCCAACCATATTCATCAGCTTGGTGACAACGGTGTTTTCTTTTTCAGTCGGGTATTGCACTAAATCAAGATTACGCAATGTGCCGCCTTGTGTATCAATTTCCAATGAAAATACATCGGTTTTAACCGTAATCAAGTTTCCTGATTGAACATGCGCTAAAGGAACAGCGCTGTCGGTGGTTTGTACTTGTGTTTGAGGCGCAGTGACTGTGTTTCCATCCACATCAAGCGGCAACTCTTCCTTGTTTTCAACGACAGGTAATTCTATTTTATTAATGTCGGGCTTAGGGTAAACATAATCTATTTGCCATGCCTCCCACATCATATAGCCAATCATCGCAAGCGCAAGGATTAGTATAAATCTAATATTATCCATTTTTTTTACCAAATTTTTCAGGAACAGGATCCAGTCCCCCTGGATGAAATGGGTGGCATTTTAATAAACGTCTCAACGTCAGATAAACCCCTTTTATCGAGCCATGTCGCGTGATCGCTTCAATCGCATAGCCTGAGCAGCTTGGGTGAAACCGACAATGATTACCCAGTAAAGGACTTATAAAAAGCCTATAAAGCTTTATTGGTATGACGAGCGGTGATCGCATTTTTCGATTAATTTATGCCAATGTTTTGTGAGTGACTTTGTTAACACAGTTGTGGAGGTTTTTGCAGCATCCCTTCGTGCAAGGACGACAATATCAAGCGTCCCGATTTGATGCTGTTGCAATCTAAAACTTTCTCTGCTGACACGCTTAATTTTATTTCGATCAACCGCTTTTTTAATATTTTTTTTAGCAATTGCAAGCCCCAGCCGAGGATGTTCAAACGAATTCTGAATGGCTAATAATGTAAAATATCGATCGGTTGATTTTACAGGACAGGCAAAAACTTTTTGAAAATCGGCAGGGGTTTTTAAGCGTAATGTCGGTGGAAAGCTAAAATTTTGGGGCAACAATTAAAGCGCTAATTTAGCACGACCTTTAGCTCGGCGTGCTTTAATAACGTTACGACCGCCTTTTGTTGCCATTCTAGCGCGAAATCCATGGGTACGAGCACGTTTAATTTTACTGGGTTGATAAGTTCTTTTCATAACATTTAAGACCTAAAGTTGCGTTTAATAAAAACGGATAAAAAGACGAAGAATGATAAGATAAATAGGTTATATCTGTCAATGTTATTGATTAATAGATGTAATAGAGCAAAGTGATTGCAAACAAGGCTCAGCAAATAATGCTACTATTTATCAAATGACTAAAACAGGTCTAAATTTGGTGTTATGCAGGCAAACTTTGGCATTTTGTTAAAATAGTAAGGTGAACAAATGAAAGGCCATTATGATTTTCCAAAAGATATACATAGATACGGTTATAACTCTAAAATAAAGGACTAAATAATGTTTTTAAAGAACAAAAAAATATGAGCTTGACGTGGAATAATTGTCTTTCTCGACTTGAAAATGAAATCCCTTCTTCGGACTTTAGTACATGGGTAAGACCCTTGCAAGCAGAGGAAAATAATAAACAAATTAATCTATTAGCCCCCAATCGTTTTGTATTAGACTGGGTTAATCAGCATTATTTTACAAAATTTGAAAAGGTGATTGATGAGTTTTCTAATGGACGCTTAACGCTTAATTTAAAAGTCGGTACCAAGGCTCAAAAAAACACGGCGATAAAAAAATCAAACGCTCGAAAACTTGCCCCTAAAAAATCGCCTAGCTTTTTAAATTCAGCATTTCAGTTTGATTCTTTTGTGGAAGGTCAGTCAAATCAATTAGCCAGAGCGGCGGCAGTACAAGTGACCAAGAATGTTGGGCTGGCTTATAACCCGCTCTTTATTTATGGAAACTCTGGTTTAGGAAAAACCCATTTAATGCATGCCATTGGCAATGCCCTCGCCGAGAAAGACCCTAAACTTAATATTATTTATCTGCATTCTGAGAAATTTGTACAGGATATGGTTAAATCGTTACAACAAAATAAATTTGCGGAATTTAAAGATTATTATCGGCAGGTTGATGTGTTATTGGTCGATGACATTCAATTTTTAGCGGGTAAAGAACGCTCTCAAGAAGAATTTTTTCACACCTTTAACACCCTCATTGATAAAAAACATCAAATTGTACTGAGTTGTGACCAATACCCTAAAGAAATTGCAGGGCTTGAAGATCGGTTAAAATCACGCTTTGGTTGGGGGTTACCCGTGTCGATTGAACCACCTGATTTGGAAACCCGTGCGGCTATTTTGATGAAAAAATCCAGTATGATGGGGATTAAACTTCCTCAAGAAGTGGCATTTTTTATTAGTAAACGAGTGCCATCCAATGTCCGAGATTTGGAAGGGGCGTTACGTCGAGTGGTTGCCAATTCACAATTAACAGGGCAAAAAATCACCTTGGAATTTGCTAAAAATTCGCTGCAAGACCTGATTGCATTGCAAGAAAATCGAGTAAACATTGAAAATATTCAAAAAACGGTGGCGGAATATTTTAAATTAAATGTGATGGAGTTATTGTCGAAAGTTAGAAAGCAAAGCATCACTCGCCCTAGACAAGTCGCAATGGCCTTAGCCAGAGAGTTAACCACCCATAGTTACCCTGAGATTGGCCATGCGTTTGGTGGTCGAGATCACACCACCGTTATTAGCGCGTGTAAGCGCGTGGAAACGTTAAAAACCAGTAATATAAAGTTTAATGAAGACTATTTAAATCTTTTACGAACCCTTTCGCATTAATCCTCATTTTTTATTTTTAGCCCCCTAATTTTTCATGAAATTTACCATCAACCGTGAACAACTCTTAGTTCCTTTACAGCAAATTGTTAGTGTCATTGAAAAAAGACAAACAATGCCGATTTTATCCAATGTTTTAATACAGGTAAGCGATGGACAGCTCACATTAACAGGCACTGACCTTGAGATTCAAATGGTGGCGAAATTAGTCTTAGACGATTTTGAAATAGGCGATATTACCGTCCCTGCACGTAAATTTTTGGATATTTGCCGCTTATTACCGCCAAAGTCTGAAATAAAAATTGTACAAAAAGACGATAAAGTCCGAGTCACCTCAGGGCGTAGTCGTTTTTTATTGACCTCATTAGCCGCCGATGATTATCCTGAATTTGTGGAAACCGAATTAGCCAATCAATTTGTGATTAATGCCGAGCAATTTAAAAAAGCCTTGGATAAAACCCTTTTCTGCATGGCAAATCAAGATGTTCGCTATTATTTAAATGGGCTTATGTTGAATATTTCCAACAACCATCTTAAATTAGTCGCATCCGATGGGCATCGGCTGGCCATATATAAAGGCGATATTGGCACTGTGACAGGCATTGAAGAACGCATTATTATTCCACGAAAAGGCGTGTTGGAATTAAGCCGTTTATTAGGCGACCCTGAGGTTGAATTAACCGTGCAATTTTCAAATAATAATATTCGGATTGCGTTTAACAACCAAATTTTTTCGGCAAAATTAGTTGATGCAAAATACCCTGATTTCAGTAAAGTGTTTGAGCAAGACTTTTTTGAACCGATTTATATTCCACGACAACATTTAAAAGAAACCTTGAATCGAGTGGCTATTTTGGCCAATGAAAAATTTAAGGGGGTCAGCTTTGATCTTCAAAATGATTTATTAAAAATATCAACCCATAACCCCGAACATGATGAGGCAGAAGAGGAGCTGGTTTTAGAGTATCAAGCGGAGCCTTTATCCATTGCCTTTAATGCACAGTATTTATTGGATGCCATTTCAAATTTAGATGCAGAACAAGCTCAATTGACCATTGCAAAAAATGCCAGCAGCTGTTTTATTGAAGACCCAGATGATGACAGTTTCAAGTTTATTGTCATGCCAATGCGTTTATAAAAAATTTCAGCGTTATTATTAATAAGGTCATTTTTTTCATTAGGACAGCAGGGTATTTTTATGAAAACGCGAGAAAATCGACAAGGCATTGTGTTAGTTCACACAGGTAAAGGCAAAGGAAAATCGTCGAGTGCGTTTGGTATGGTATTTCGTGCCGCAGGTTGGGGCATGAAAGTCTGCGTAATTCAGTTTATCAAAGGTCAATGGAAAACAGGCGAGCAAAAAGCCGCTGAAAAATTTGATAATATCGAATGGCATACGCTGGGCGATGGCTTTACATGGGATACGAAAAATCCCGAACAGGACATTAAAACCAGCCGTGAAATTTGGGATTTTGCGCAACAAAAAATAGCCTCTGAGGAATTTGATTTAGTACT
>JAGLEW010000114.1 GCA_023144875.1 Methylococcales bacterium | reverse complement strand
CGCATATTATTATCATTGGCGGCGAGGGTTAAATCTAATTGCCCGCGATCGCCTCGCCAACTCAGGGTTCCAAATATTTGATTGGCTTCGGTGGGTGAAAAATCACGCCAGCCATTTTCTTCTAAATGATGCACGTCTAAAAAATAGCCCCATGTGCCGTTATTCCAACCACTGGTGAGTTCTTGTGAGTAACGTTCCCATGAGCCTGCACTCAAATCAAGTTGATGTCCTGGTGCGCTAAAGCCTGTTTTAGTTTTCATAGAGACCGCACCGCCTAAGGTATTTAAACCAAACAGGGGATTCGAGCCAGGGATTAAACTAAGGGTATCAATCGCGCCTTGGGGAATTAAATCCCAATTGACGGTATCGCCAAAAGGTTCGTTAAAGCGCACGCCATTTAAATAGACCGAAATACCTTGTGGCAAACCCATTAACGGCGAAGCGACAAAGCCCCGATAATAAATATCCGGTTGTAAAATATTATTTTGTGCTTCATTCACATGCACACTGCCCATACTACGATTCATATAATCGCCTATGGTAATCGCTTGTGAGGCTTTTAATTGTTCTTGGGTCGCGGTTTGTACATTGGCAGGGATTTTTTCAAGTGGTATGCTGCTGCCTGATAAGGGCGTTACGCCCAATACTTCAACGTCTTCAAGTTCAATCACTGTCTCTTCGGCGATGACGTTCTGTACTAATAAGAGTGACAGTAACGGAAAGACGCCGCATTGTATTTTATTCATTAAAATCTCAGATTTTCTATATAAAATGTTACCTTAGCATTGATTATTATGTTTGAGTCACGTCCCTAAAAAAAAGGAATTTTTCCCAATGAGTTTACGGTATCAAATTAATCTTAGAATTTTATTGATTTTTTTATGTATTCTTTTTATTAGTGGCAGTTTGAGTCTGTGGCAAGCCCGAAAAGCGGTGGATAAAGAGGTGAATAGTTCGGTGCATTTATCGTTGCAGTTGATTAAATTTGGCCTAGGTTCGACCAAAATTAATCTTGATGACTGGTGGGGGCGATTTAAGCAATTACACCCAACGCGACACTTAACTATTCAATTAAAAAAAACCTCTGGAAAATTGATTCCGATTATTCAGCAACCTCAAAAAAAAATCCATCTTAAAATAGCGCCCGATTGGTTTACCTATTTAGTGGTGAGTGAGTACCCAAATGTTGAATATCAAATCGAAACACTTAATAAAGAAAAGCTAACGCTGGTTATTCAGGCAAAGCCAATGGACGAAGTGGCAGAAGTTTGGCATGAAACGCTGATTTTTTTTAGTACGCTGTTGTTGCTCATGTTGTTGATGCTTTTATCCATTCATTGGGTGTTTACTAAAAACCTTGGTGATATTCGTGCCATTGTGGCACATCTTAAGCGCATTGAAACAGGGGATTATCAACCGAAGTTATCCTTTTTTTCGACACAAGAATACAATGATATCGCCTCAGCGATTAATCATATGACGGATGTGTTAGATCGAACTCAACAACAAAATAGAGCCTTAACTCAACATTCTTTAAAAATACAAGAAGAGGAACGGCTGCGGCTTTCACAAGAATTACACGATGAATTTGCTCAATCACTGACTGCGATTAAAGTGATGGCGGTGACCGCCGCTCATGAAAAATCCGATACAAAAATGATTACTCAGTCGATTAGTGATATTTGTGATGATTTAATCAAAAGTTTACGTTCAATTATGAAACAATTACATCCGCTTATTTTAACGGAGCTAGGACTCAGAGCGGCATTGGAGGAATTAGTGTGGCACTGGGAAACTCGATCCCCTCAGACGGTTTTTAGATTGCAGTGCGATGATGCAGTTGATAAAATTAATAAAACTATTGTGATTCAGGTTTTTAGGGTAATTCAGGAAAGTCTAACGAATATTATCCGTCACGCAAAGGCGAGTCGGGTTACAATTAAGCTTAAGGTGACAAACAGACTTGAGTTAGAGGTAAGCGATAATGGTTTAGGCTGTGATTTGCAACAAGTTGCCTCAGGGTTTGGTCTGCTAGGAATGGAAGAGCGGATAAAATTATTAGATGGTAATTTTGTCTTAAATGCTCAAATCAACAAGGGGATGTGTATGAAGGCTAGTATCCCATTATGAAAATAAAAGTTTTATTAGTCGATGATCATGCGGTGGTTAGGGCAGGGTTTAAGTTGTTATTAGCGACTTCATCGACCATTGAAGTGGTGGCTGAAGCAAATTGTGGTGAACAGGTAAACTATTTGTGTCAACGGTATCAGCCTGACCTAATTATATTGGATTTATCAATGCCAGGTATTGGGGGGTTAGAAACAATTAGGCGGATTACTAAATATCATAAAACGATTAACATTTTGGTGTTTAGCGTTCATGATGAGTCGGTTTATGTTAATCGTGCGCTTAATGCAGGTGCAAAGGGTTATATTACTAAAAATAGCGCCCCTGAAATATTGACGACCGCGATCCTTAAAATTCAACAGGGCGAATGTTATATTGAGCAAGGGCTTGTTAGAAAAAGTAGCCCTTCAGAACCTGAGTATCAAAAAATTATTCAGACATTTTCAGTCCGAGAATTTGATGTTTTTAGGTTGTTAGCAATAGGTTTCACCCCACATGCAATCGCCTCAGAGTTATGCCTTAGCTATAAAACGGTGGCGAATTATGCCACTAAAATTAAAAAGAAATTACAGATATCAAGTATTGCGGAATTGGCTCATGTCGCGATGATCTTAGGGATTATTAAGCATAAATAAAAAAAAATCACTGTATTTTTGGATGGTTTAATGAGGGAAAAATTGTGAGTTTTTTATGATCTTTTGTCCTATAATAGGTTATTGATTATAAAGATATGAATCACATTTTAATAAGGGTCGTTCAAATTGATATTTACTCTTTAATCGAAAAATTTGATAATACCCCACAACAGAGCTTTAAGTTTTAGATTATACCGATAAGATGTTTATATTTTCTATCATGATCTATTAGAGATGTAAGCGCTCAAACCTTAGTATCAGTGACAGTATGTCGTGATTGTTTGTACGATGCTATAAAAATAAAAATATATTTAATAATGGATGACTCCATAGAAGGTGAAGGTCTATTTTAAATAACGAGCAAGGCTTAAAAAATTTAAAGTAACCTCTGAATAGATTATCTTTTAACAGGAATTTACCAATGGCTGTAGAAACAAACTTAAATGAAGAAACTCAAACTTTAGAAGTGAGTATCTCGGGACGATTTGATTTTAGTATTCATCAAAATTTTAGAAAAATTACTCAGCAAACGGGTGATGGGGTTCGTTCTATTGTGATTGACTTGTCGGATACTGATTATATGGACAGTTCGGCTTTAGGCATGTTGTTGGTCTTACGTGATAAAGTCCATGAAAATAAAGAAGCGATCACGATTAAAAACTCGAAAGAGGAGGTTCAAAAAATCTTAAAAATTGCGAACTTTGATAAGCTGTTTACTTTAGATCCCCCGATTGTCTAGTGTGTTTTACCAGCTTGTTTTTGATAAAAATATTATATTAACCTTAGGAGTGACACCATGAAGAAAACGACAATACTTGCAATAGGAACAACTTTAATTTCAGGTCTAGGGCTTACGACGGCACAAGCGGAAACCCCTAATAATCCTTTTTCAGTCACTGAATTATCGGCAGGTTATATGCAATTAGCCGAGGCTAAAACCGATGATAAAAAAGCGACCGACAAAGTGAAAATGGCGTCTTGTGGTGAAGGAAAATGTGGCGGTAAAATGATGAAAGGCAGTGAAGAAAAAAATGCGGAAGGGAATTGTGCGGGTAATAAACCCATGCCTAAAACCGCCACCGAAGCCAAATGTGGCGAAGGAAAATGTGGCGGCGCGATGAAGATGGATAAAAAATAACCCTATTGTAAGGTTATTTAAGCGGGTGAAATCGGACTTCACGGATTGTTTTTTTATCACATTCTATGATTTCGATTAAAAACCCATGCAATTTTAAGCTGGTTCCCGCCTCAGGTATTATTTCCATAAACTCAATAATTAAACCATTTAAGGTCTTAGGGCCTTTTGTGGGTAGCGACCAATGTGTAATACGGTTAAGCTCACGGATGGTGACACTGGCATCAACTAAATAGCCGCCATCATTTTGCGCTCTAACATTGGCTTCTTCAGTAATTAATTCTCCGACAATTTCTTGCAATAGATCATCTAAGGTCACTAGGCCTTGAACATCCCCATATTCATCCACCACTAATGCTATACGGCGCTCATGCGTTTTAAAACTTTGCATTTGTTTGTGTAAAGAGGTGCTAACGGGGACAAAAGAGTTTTTAAGAAGATTAGAAATGAGTTTCTTTTGATCAAAATTGACATCATTTAAAGAAACTAATACTTTTCGTAAATGTAAAAAACCAATAACGCGATCAATACTGGTTCTATAAACAGGTAATCGAGTGTGAGGACTGGCTAAAATTTGCTGGCAAATACTTTCAATGGAATCATCTAAATCAATGCCGATAATTTCATTGCGAGGGGTCATAATATCTTCGACCGTTGCGGATTCTAAATCCAACACCCCCAGCAACATATTTTGATAACGCACGGGCATAATATCACCTGCATCTGACAAAATACTTTTTAGCTCTTCTTTATCTAAACTGTCTTGTTTCTTTTTAGCAACATTGACCCCTAAAATTTTTAACAATACATTGACGATCGCATTAACCACCCAAACAATCGGGTAAAAAAGCTTTAACATGGGGCTATAAACCCACGCTGCAGGAAAGGCAAGGGCTTCAGGTTTAAGTGTGGCTAAGGTTTTGGGCGTTACTTCTGAAAAAATTAATACAAGTAAGGTTAAAATACCTGCCGCTATCGGAATGGCTTGCTCACTCGGTACCCCATGATTATTAGCAATTTTGATCGCAATAACGGTTGTGAGCGAAGAGGCAAGAATATTAACAAAATTATTACCTAATAATATTAAGCCAATCAAACGCTCGGGTCGTTGTAATAACCGACTAGCCTTAATCGCACCTTTATGTTTTTGTTTGACCAGATACTGCAACCGATAACGATTTAAGGTCATTAAAGCGGTTTCCGAACCTGAAAAAAATGCAGAAAGCAAAAGAAGAACTACAAGAATACCAAATAATAGACTAAGAGGAATGTCGTTCAAGGAAGTCTCAGAATTTATTAAAAAAAGATATGCTCTCTAGGATCGGTTTTTTTGTCAAGTCCTGATTGATTTAAAGGCATTATTTTTTAAAAAAATGCGCTCTATTTTCCCCTTTTTTTCTGCTATTATTTTACTGAGTCAGGGGAAGTGGCAAGTCAGATTCTGGTTTTACAGGCACTTGTGGCGCTTTCTTGTTAGCGGCCGCTTCTTCGGCGATTTGTTTTTGACGTGTCCCCTCACCAAACAGAGTTCCACCAATCATCACCAACACGGTCACTACCACAATAATGGTTAAACGAGAGGGTTTATCTTGCCAAAATAATAAAAGTTTAGGTTTATACATCCCTAAAATTAATAAAAAAGCACTTAAAACAAGAATATTAATCGCGGCATAGGTCATTGTTTTTACCGATTAGTCATATACATAGAGGATAAGGATGGATTATTATTAAGCAGGCATTATTTATTTGCAACTAATTGAAATTATTATTTAACAGATTGAGGTAAAAATTATGGGATTTGGTTTATTTGTATTAGCAATTTTGCTGATTGCTATTTTAGGAATGGCTTTGAGTGTTAAGTCGGTTCCTCAGGGGGTTCAATACACGGTTGAACGTTTTGGAAAATATACCACCACCTTAACGCCTGGGCTAAATATTATTATTCCGATTGTCTATCGTGTTGGGCATAAATTAAACATGATGGAGCAAGTATCCGATGTACCTTCGCAAGAAATTATCACCAAAGATAATGCGATGGTGAAGGTCGATGGCGTCGTCTTTTTTCATATTATTGATGCAGCAAAAGCGGCTTATGAGGTAAATGACCTCCAAAATGCGATTTTAAATTTGGTCATGACGAATATTCGTACTGTTATGGGGTCAATGGATTTAGATGAACTGCTTTCAAAGCGGGATGAAATTAATTCAAAATTATTAAAAGTGGTTGATAGCGCAACGAAACCATGGGGGATTAAAATTAATCGGATTGAAATAAAAGATATTGCACCCCCCAAGGATCTTGTCGAAGCAATGGGTCGTCAGATGAAAGCCGAACGTTTAAAAAGAGCGGTTATTTTAGAAGCACAAGGCGAGAGAGAGTCTGAAATTTTACGCGCAGAGGGTGAAAAACAGTCGGCTATTTTAGAAGCGGAAGGGCGAAAAGAATCTGCCTTTCGAGATGCTGATGCGCGGGAACGGTTGGCAAAGGCCGAAGCAAATGCCACCTTAATGGTTTCAAAATCCATTGCCGAAGGGGATATACAAGCGATTAATTATTTTGTGGCACAAAAATACATCGAATCCTTGAAAGATATAGCCTCTTCTAAGAACAGTAAGTTAATTATGATGCCTTTAGAAGCCTCAAATGTTATTGGCTCATTAGGAGGCGTAGGCGCGATTGCAAAAGAAATTTTTGATAAAAAAGGGTAACTATTATGGAAATTGACGTTGTATTTTGGTATTGGTGGGTGGTAGCCGTTTTTATGCTGGGTATTGAAATGCTCTCACCTGGTTTTTTATTTCTATGGATGGCAATCTCAGGTTTTATCGTTGGACTTTTAGTGCTTGTTTTTCCATCACTAGATATACAAATGCAACTGTTTATTTTTTCAATTTTATCGGTTGTTTCCGTTTTTGCGTGGAAACGTTACATGATGGCCAATCCTATCCAAACCGATCACCCTTACCTTAATCAACGCACACAAGGCTATGTTGGTCACCGTTACTATTTGGTTGAAGCTATTGAAAATGGGGTTGGACGCATTAAAATTGATGATACGTTGTGGGAGGTTGAAGGCGAAGATTGCCCCATAAAATCGCGCGTTGAAATTATAGCCACCGATGGCAGTTCCTTTCAAGTGGAGCTGGTTGATTAGAAGGTATTACTAACCTCAAAAACTAGCGGCTATCATCCACGCATGAATATCGACTTGATTAATCTTTCAGCCGCCTTAAAAATTGCCGAATGATATCAAAACCAAAGCCTCTACTTTGTAGAAATCGCTGACGCTTTAATTGCTCTTTTGGTGATAATTGAGTATTACGAGGGTATTTTTTATGATAGACCTGTTCAATCAGTTGATATTCATCGTCAAAATTTTCTGCTAAAACCGCCTGTAAATCAAAATTTTCAATCTGATGCTGTTGTAACTCATAACTGATTTTTAACATACCAAAGCCTTTATAAAACCGCGCCCGCGCATAGTTCTCAGCAAAGCGTTCATCACTTTGAAAATTTTGATTTTTTAAAGTATCAATGACGGTTTGTATCTCCAATGACTCAAAACCTTTTGCTATTAGCTTCGTCATTAATTCTTTTTGACTGTATTCACGCCGTGCGAGTAATCGTAAACAGATTGGTTTTATTTCGGTAATAGACATCTATATATAATGGGTTTGTTAATAGCGAAAGAAGGCTTGTAAAGTTTCAAGATTTTTTTCAGGAAGCTTGATAGTAAGAGTTACATTTTCGGTAAAGACTTGCTCAACAATTTCCCCTTTTAGTTTTTTGAGTTGGTAATTTAATGGTTGCATTTGTTTATAGTCGAGTGATAATTTTACGAGGGCATACTCTATATAAGGACTAATTTTTGAAGCGGCAATAACCTGAGCGGCGGTATTTCCATAAGCGCGTGTTAACCCCCCCGCGCCTAATTTTACTCCCCCAAAATAACGAACCACTGCCACTAAATTATTAATCAGTTGTTTGCCCTCCAAATGCTGATAAATGGGTTTCCCTGCAGTACCTGTCGGTTCACCTGCATCATTAAATCGGCAAATTAAGCCTTTTGGTGATTTGATCCGATAAGCAAAGGCGATATGGCTGGCATTTGAGTAGGTTTCATGCAGATTTTTTAAGGCAATTAAAACCGAGTTTTTAGATTCGCAGGGTAGAACAACACCTATGAAACGAGATTTCTTAATGGTTTCTTCGATTGTTTTTT
>JAGLEW010000113.1 GCA_023144875.1 Methylococcales bacterium | reverse complement strand
TATGCCGATTTAACCCAGTGGCGCGTTTATTTATGTGGACATCCTGAAATGGTCAAACAAATGCAAACACAGGTTTTTCTAAAAGGGGTTGATATGGATGATATTTTTATGGACGCGTTTCATTTATCCTCGAAATAATCAGATAAGAAACGTTATATCGGTTTTAAAACACCAAAATATTCATTTTTCTCCACGGTATAAATATTGCTTTATAACCTAGTAAACTACTCAGGTATTAAGGAATACTCTACTTATAATGAAAGAAAAATTAGTGCTGATCGGCAACGGTATGGCTGGAATGCGAACCGTTGATGAGCTGCTGAAGCGATCCCCCGATAAATTTGAAATTACCGTTTTTGGTGCAGAGCCGTACGGTAATTACAACCGAATTATGCTATCACCTGTACTTGCTGGGGATAAAAAACTCAGTGAAATTATTATCAATGATTTGCAATGGTATCAAGATAACAATATCACCTTGCACACAGGGCAAACCATCACTCAGATTGACCAAGAAAATAAACACGTTATGACCGATAACGGGCTTTCTACGGATTATGATCGCCTTATTATTGCCACAGGTTCGGTACCTGTGATGCTAGACATTGCTGGCAAAGAATTAGAGGGTGTGATTAGCTTTCGGGATATTAACGATGTCAATGTGATGATCAAAACCGCGAAAACACATAAAAATGCGATTGTGATTGGCGGTGGTTTACTGGGGTTAGAAGCGGCGAATGGCTTAATGAGCCAAGGGATGAATGTCTCAGTCGTGCATCGAAATAATACCTTAATGAGTCAGCAGCTAGACCAAGAAGCCGCCGATTTAATGCGTGCTGAATTAGAAGCCAAAGGCATGCACTTTTTAATGAATCACCATACTAAGGCATTATTAGGAAATCAGCGCGTTGAAAAAGTGCGTTTTAAAGAGGGTTTAGAGGTTGAAGCCGATTTAGTTATTATGGCGATTGGTGTACGTCCGAATATTCAACTTGCAAAGGCATCAGGCATTCAGTGTGATCGCGGTATTTTAGTCAATGACAGCTTACAGACCTTTACTCCAACTATTTATGCGGTGGGTGAATGTGTTCAACATCGGGAAAAAACATTTGGTTTGGTTGCGCCTTTATTTGAGCAAGCGAAAGTCTGTGCGAATCATTTAGTCGGCATGGCGATGTCTAACTATGAAAGCAATGTCACCTCAACACAACTTAAAGTCACGGGTATTGCGGTTTTTTCTGCGGGTAATTTTATTGGTGATGAGAATACGGAAAGCATTGTATTTAAAGACAGCGCTCGGCATATCTATAAAAAATTAGTGTTACAAGATAATAAAATCGTAGGAATCGTGCTTTATGGAGAAACGACGGATGGCATATGGTATTTTTCTTTGTTAACGGAAAAAATTGATGTTAGCAATCTGCGCAACAATATTATTTTTGGTCAACACCACAGTGAACAACAGGATTAAGCCGTCATGAACAATAAAACAAGTTTAACCACCTGCCCATACTGTGGCGTAGGCTGTGGCGTGGAAGTAACGGAAACCGAAGCGGGTTTAATTTCAGTGAAAGGCGATCCATCCCACCCTGCAAATTTTGGGCGTTTATGCTCTAAAGGATCGGCATTAGCGGAAACCATTGCGCTTGAAGGTCGCTTGCTTCACCCACAGGTTAATGGCAAACAAACTTCATGGGATACAGCGCTTGATGCGGTGGCTAATGGCTTGCAACAGGTGATTGAAAAATATGGGGCGGATGCGGTTGCCTTTTATGTGTCAGGGCAATTATTGACGGAAGATTATTATGTCGCCAATAAATTGATGAAAGGTTTTATTGGCAGTGCCAATATTGATACTAATTCGCGCCTTTGTATGTCATCTGCTGTGGCAGGTTATAAGCGTGCCTTTGGTAGTGATTCTGTGCCGTGTTGTTATGAGGATTTGGAGCAGGCCGATCTCATCGTGATTGAAGGCTCGAATACTGCATGGTGCCACCCCATT
>JAGLEW010000112.1 GCA_023144875.1 Methylococcales bacterium | reverse complement strand
TATTGGTCGTAACCATAACATCAAACTGTTTAGGGTTACGAACCAATTGCATAGAAGCATTATCAACATACAAATGACTCAGCTCGACATCAGGATACTCTTTCGCCACTTCTTCCATGACTTCACGCCATAATTCGGTACATTCTAAAACATTAGCTTTGTCAACTGAACATAAGCGCTTATCTCTTTTTTGAGCAATTTTAAAAGCGGAATGTCCAATGCGACGAATTTCTGATTCGGTATAAACCAAGGTATTAAAGCCTTGTCTTTCGCCATTTTCTAAGATTTTAACGCCGCGTGGTTGACCAAAATAAATACCGCCTGTTAACTCACGCACAATCATTAAGTCTAGCCCAGAAATGACTTCTGATTTTAACGTTGAAGCATCGGCTAATTGTGGGTATAACAAGGCAGGACGTAAATTAGAAAATAACTCTAATTCTGAGCGTAAACCTAATAAGCCTTTTTCAGGGCGTAACGCAATTTCTAATGATTCCCATTTTTTTCCACCAACCGCACCTAATAAAACTGCATCCGCTTCTTTGACTAAATCAATGGTTTGTTGTGGGAAAGGGGTTTTATGAACATCATACGCCGCACCGCCAATTAAACCGTTTTCAAAGGTTAAGTCTAAATTCATATCAGCATTAAGAACCTCCAAAACTTTAAGCGCTTCCGCTATAATTTCGGTGCCAATACCATCGCCCGCGAGGACCGCTATTTTTTTTGTCATGCTATTAATATCCGTAAATTTTTAGGCAAATAACCAAGGGGCGCGTTTTGCACGTTGGCTTTCATAAGTTTTAATTTCGTCAGCTTGTTGTAAGGTCAACGCAATATCATCGAGCCCTTGTAACAAGCGTTCTTTACGACTCGCGTCAATATCAAAGGCAATCACTTGATTATCAGGGGTTGTAATCGTTTGCGTTGCTAAATCAACACTCAATTGATAATCCTCTTTCTCTTCATTAAATAAATGTTCAACCTGCTCAGAAGATAATACGATTGGCAAGATACCATTTTTAAAACAATTATTATAAAAAATATCGGCAAAACTGGGGGCAATAATTACACGAAAACCATAATCATCCAATGCCCACGGTGCATGTTCTCTGGACGAACCACAGCCAAAATTTTCTCTTGTGAGTAAAATTTGAGCCTTTTTATACTGAGGTTGATTGATGACGAAATCGGTATTTAAAGGACGATTGCTACAATCCATATCAGGTTCACCGCGATCTAAATAACGCCATTCATCAAATAAGAAAACGCCAAAGCCACTGCGGCGAATGGATTTTAAAAATTGCTTCGGGATAATGGCATCAGTATCAATGTTCGCTCTGTCCAGCGGCATGATGATTGACGTTAACGAGGTAAATGCTTTCATGTGTTTATTTTTAAGGATAAGTGTTAATAATAGTTTGAAAAATGCCTAATAAGCCACTGATGTTATCCAAATAATGGCGTTTATCATCTATAATAATTCGATTATTTTCCAGTTTAAGAAATTGCCAAGTATCACTATTAGTAATGCAACCATAGATACAAGGAATGACGATCTCATGCTTTTTATTAAAAATAACAGCGCCTAGCATTTGAGCGATACATTGAGCGAGTCCATAATCAATATTGTCATTTTTTGCCTCAACGAGTGCAAATATGGGACTTTCTAAAAAATAGGATTGGGGTTGGTTACTAAAAATAAAATCACATTCACCATTTAATCCTTGCTGATTATCAGCATTTAATAAAATACCAGAGTAGAGTGAGATTTTATGCTGATTTTTTTTTAAAATTTCTACCAAAATAGGCATAATTATTAATTCAGATTTTACTTTTTCACTGTTTAGTGGGATTAATTTTGCATTATTTAAAGTTTCAATTAACCAAGCACTCTGTTCTAAGCTTTCAATCTCCGAAAAGAGCGATTGTTTTTGAATTTCAATGTCAAATTGGCTTTTTAATTTTTCGAGGGTGAATTTTTTGTAGGACATTAAAAGTTACTCCAAAATATATTTTTTTGAAAAATATTTTAATTGTCAAATCCCTATATGGTTAGGGGCGTTATAAATCTCTAACATCCACAAAATGCCC
>JAGLEW010000111.1 GCA_023144875.1 Methylococcales bacterium | reverse complement strand
GCAACTCAAACAAACCGATAGGCAGCTGAAAGAAACCGATAGAAAATTAGATAAAGTCGCTAAAATTTTGGGTGGAATTGGCGCGAATCAAGGCGATATTACCGAGGATTTTTTTTATAATAGTTTAATTGTTAATAACCGTTTAGGGGCATTACAATTTGATGATGTCACTAAAAACATGGAAAAACACCGTGGTAAAATTCACGAAGAATACGATATATTTTTAACCAACGGTGAGTCCATTGCCATTATTGAGGTGAAATATAAAGCCCATTTGCAAGACGTTAAAAAATTAGAACGAAAATTCTATAATTTTAAAAAACTCTTTCCTATTTATAAAGACTATAAATTATATGGCGCGATGGCTTCCTTTTATTTTAATCAAGACACCAAAGATGAGTTATTAACACAAGGGTATTTTATTCTTGAGCGCTGTGGCGATTTAATTCAATCCTCAAACCAAGATTTTTTGAAAATCGCTTAAAGCCCCTTTTTCAGATTACGATTATATGAGTCTAATTTTTAAAAATAATGGTAGAACACAATGACCGATGATGACCTTAAAGCATTAGTAGCGAGCCTTGCGGTGGCTCAACAAGAAACCGATAGAAAGTTAGATAAAGTCGCTAAAATTTTGGGTGGAATTAGCATGGCGACGTTAAACACTTTATTAGCCGACATAAAATTGGCGCATCATTCCTAAATCTTCATGCTCTAAATTATGGCAATGATAAAGAAATAAGCCTTTGTAATCGTGAAAAGGTTTGATGATTTCGACTTCTTCATTTGGCATAACTAACACCGTATCTTTCCAGCCACTATCAATAAAACCGTCTTTAACCGTGTTGTAAGCGGCGTGATCATTGCCTTTATAGGTTCTTGAAAGAATTTGATATTGTTGTCCATGTAAATGAATCGGATGCGCCATTGCCATCATACTTCCCATGCGTCCACTGTGATCGTGGAAGATTTTAATTTTTTTATACGAGCCTAATTCCACCTGTTCCATTTTAGTGGCTTTATACATTGCAAAAGATCGCCCATTAATACGCGCCTGCATTCGTCCCATCGACAATGCAATCGGTAATGGATTATCGGTATTATTAACCATTGATTCCGTAAAACGTTTGATAGGGATAAGCTGGGAAGGCAGTTTTGGTGAATCACTCACTTTTTGGGTAACCTTAAAACGCGCAATGGTAAATTTTGACCCTTGTGTTAAATTTGCGGACATTTTTCGCCCCATACGTTGGTACATCATGGACATCACGCCATCATAGGGAAGGCTAACCAATTGACGACTTGTACCGATTTTTTGATCGCTAAAATCTAACCATAAATCCAAACGTTCGGCAGGTGAGAACATTATATATGGACGGGTTTCAGGTTTTTCAAGCAAGCCGCCGTCCGTCCCAATCACCGTAATGGGCGAGCCATCATCCCACGCCAATTTATAAATACGCGAATTGGAACCATTAAGCGCTCGAAACCGATACGCACGGGATTTAACCGAAAACTCAACATCTGGTTTGCCATTGACCAAAATAGTTTCCCCTAAAAAACCAAACATTCGTTCTGGCATTCGTTGGACATAAACTAATTGATTTTTTTGATCGAACGTACGATCTTGAATTACCAACGGTAAGTCATATTCATTACGAGGGAGGTCAAGCACTTGCTCTTGTGCATCACTGACACGAATCATCCCCGATAAGCCGTTATAAACTTGCCGACCCGTTTCACCGTGCGTATGCGAATGATAAAAATTTGTCCCAGCGCTGTTTAAAACTTCAAACTCATAAACATAGCGTTGACCTGAGGCAATCGCATACATCGGATGACCATCGCTATGCTGTGGAACGTGCATTCCATGCCAATGAATAATAGAAGTTTCACCGAGTTGATTATCAAAAAAAACGCGGACTTTTTGCCCTTGTTTTAAATTTAAAATAGGCCCTAAATAATTATCTTTAAGCGTTAAAACACTGTTGGGGTCGCCTTTTAAAACTCGCGCATAAAATTTTTGAACCTGTGTTTTTTCTCCGCGATTTAAAATATTTACGGAGGCAGGTTTGGCGCTAAACTCTATTTCGACATCGGCTTTAAAATTAGGATTGGGTGCATTTTTTATTTTTTGAGAAGTGTTTGCGAATAAAAACGTAGGAAAAGTGGCTGCCGCCATGCCTAGCGATGAATATTTTAAAAATTGTCGGCGATTGATGCGATTACTCATGATTAAAAACTAAAAAGTTAGTAAGTGGTGAATTATTAATATACAAAACAATACACGCCTTTTAATGGACATGCAAGCCTCATTTTTTGTCTGAAAATAGACGCGAATCAATTCAGAAATTTACGTTATAATGAAGCTTTTATTGATGATTGATTGAGCATTGTGTCGAGTTTACAGAACGATTTAACCACTTTTCAGGGATTGATTTCGGCTTTACAGGCGTATTGGTCAGAACAAGGCTGTGTTTTGTTGCAACCTTTGGATTTAGAAGTTGGTGCGGGGACGTTTCACCCTGCGACTTTCTTGCGTGCCATTGGTCCTGAGCCGTGGAATGCCGCCTATGTACAACCGTCTCGCCGTCCAACCGATGGGCGTTTTGGTGACAACCCCATGCGTTTGCAACACTATTATCAATATCAAGTCATTTTAAAACCTTCGCCTGATAATATTCAAGACTTGT
>JAGLEW010000110.1 GCA_023144875.1 Methylococcales bacterium | reverse complement strand
CGGGTGTTCACTTTGGACATCAAACCCGTTATTGGAACCCAAAAATGGCGAGCTACCTGTTCGGCGCACGTAATAAAATTCATATCATCAACTTAGAGCAAACATTGCCTTTGTTTAATGATGCGATGAACTATTTAGGACAAGTGACCGCGAATAAAGGCAATATCTTATTTGTTGGTACTAAAAAAGCCGCGCGTAAATCGGTTGCAGAGCAAGCAAAATTATGTGGAATGCCTTTTGTCAATCATCGCTGGTTAGGCGGCATGTTGACCAACTACAAGACCATTAAAAAATCGATTAATCGCTTAAAAGAACTCGAAGCAATGAAAGCTGACGGCACAATGTATCAACGTTTTAGTAAAAAAGAAGCGTTAGGTATGGATCGTGAACTTGAAAAATTAGAACGCAGTTTAGGCGGCATTAAAGACATGCGTGGTACTCCTGACGTACTGTTCGTATTAGATGTAGGCTATGAAAAAAATGCAATTGCTGAAGCTAAAAAACTAGGAATTCCTGTCGTTGGCGTGGTGGATTCAAATAATTCACCTATTGGTATTGATTACGTTATTCCAGGTAATGATGACTCTATCCGCGCGATAAAATTGTATTGTGAAACGGCGGCAAGCGCGATCACAGATGCTAAAACAGCAGTACAAGGCGTTGCAATTACTGAAAAAGATGATTTTATTGAAGAATCTGATGCCACGGTAAGTGAAAAAGCATAACCGATAACAAACCGCTTTAAGTTTATAGTCACTTAACGCAATAAATACGACCAAAAACGCCTCTTTTGAGGCGTTTTTTACTGACAAATAGAGAAAGAAGAGGATAAGAAGAATGAGTGTTACAGCCGCAATGGTAAAAGAACTACGTCAACGAACAGGCTCAGGCATGATGGAATGTAAAAAAGCCCTAACCGCCGCTGATGGTAATATGGAAACAGCCATTGAAAATATGCGTAAATCAGGGTTAGCTAAGGCAGATAAAAAATCGACACGTACCGCGGCAGAAGGCATACTAGGCATTCAAACCAGTAACAATGCAAAAACCGCTGTAATGGTTGATATTAACTGCGAAACAGACTTTGTCACCAAAGGCGATGATTTTCTTGGCTTTGTCAAAACCGTTTCAGGTTTCGTATTAGACAATGAGGTCGATTCAACCGATGCCCTTTTATCAGGCGCGTTAAACAACGGCAAAACCATTGATGAAACTCGTCGCGAATTAATTGCAAAAGTAGGGGAAAATATTACCCTAAGACGTTTTCAAAAATACACAACCGACACAGGCTCTATCGCCAGCTATTTACATGGCAGTCGTATCGGTGTCATGGTTGAACTAAGTGATGATAATACCGAGCTTGGAAAAGATATTGCCATGCACATCGCCGCGATTAATCCTCAATATATTTCAGAAGCAGATGTCCCTGCTGATGTGATTGAAAAAGAAAAAGAAATTATTAGTGCTCGCATTAAAACTGAAGCCGAAGAAAACGGTGGCAAAGCGAAACCTGCTGAAATTATTGAAAAAATGGCAACAGGCCGCATTAAAAAATTCTTAAGTGAAATTACGCTACTTGGTCAAAAATTTGTCAAAGATGATAAACTGACCGTTGCTGAATTATTAAAAGCCAATAAAACCACCGTCGTCCGTTTTAACCGTTTTGAAGTCGGTGAAGGGATTGAAAAAGTAGAAGAAGATTTTGCCGCGGAAGTCATGGCACAAATTAACGCTTAAAACATCATAAGTAGGCTTTGTTTTTACATCGACAAAACCTACTTTAAACGCGCCATACTGGAAGAGAGATCAACCCTATGAAAAAATTGATTTGCCAACGAATTTTACTCAAATTAAGTGGTGAAGCGTTAATGAGTCAAACAGGCGGTACGATTGATTCTGACATCATAACTAATCTAGCGCTTGACATCAAAGCACTTTGCGACGCAGGTTTGCAGATAGGACTGGTAATTGGCGGCGGCAATATTTTACGCGGCGCACAACAATCCTCACAAGGTTTTGGACGGGTTGCCTCAGACCATATGGGCATGTTGGCAACCGTGATTAATGCACTTGCAATGCAAGACACCTTGGAATCCATTGGGCAACCAACGGATTTGATGAGCGCCCTTAAAATTGAACAAGTTTGTAAAGAATATCACTACCGAAGTGCTATTGCGGCTCTTGAAGATAATCGAGTGGTCATTTTTGCCGCAGGGATTGGCAGTCCATTTTTCACCACGGACACCGCGGCTAGTTTAAGAGCCATTGAAATCAAAGCCCAACTCCTCATCAAAGCAACCAATGTCAAAGGCATTTATTCCACTGACCCAAACAAAGACCCTAACGCAATATTTTATCCTCAACTGACTTATAATGAGGCAATTGACCAACGTTTAAACGTCATGGATACCACCGCGTTAATTTTATGCAATGATCATGACTTACCGATGCGTATCATGAATATTTTTGAAAAAAATGCGCTGATGCAACTGATGCAAGGCGATGAAATTGGCTCTTATATTGAACGAGGACAACCAAAATGATTGATGATATTCAACAAGACGCTTCCGCTCGCATGACAAAATCCTGCGAAGCCTTGGACAAAACTTTTACCCGCATTCGTACAGGACGCGCACACCCCAGCTTATTAGAACAAATCAAAGTCTCTTATTATGGCTCTGAAACCCCATTATCCCAAGTAGCAAATATCGGTATTGAAGATTCTCGTACCCTAAAAGTAACCCCATGGGAAAAACCAATGGTAAAAGCCATTGAAAAAGCCATTATGTCGGCTAACTTAGGACTAAACCCTGCCACAACAGGCACGGTTATTCGTATTCCACTGCCCCC
This sequence comes from Methylococcales bacterium, assembly GCA_023144875.1. GTDB lineage: Bacteria > Pseudomonadota > Gammaproteobacteria > Methylococcales > Methylomonadaceae > WTBX01. Next base: position 27,269 of record JAGLEW010000110.1, on the reverse strand, counting down.
GTTAACCGAAGAGCGTCGCCGTGATTTGGTTAAATTAGTGAAAAACGAAGCCGAAAACACCCGTATTTCCATCCGAAATATTCGCCGTGATGCGAATTCAGAAATCAAAGAAGCTTTAAAAGAAAAGCTGGTTTCCAAAGATGAAGCCCATGCAGGCGAAGACAAAACTCAAAAATTAACCGACCAATTTATCCAAAAAATTGAAAAGCAACTATCCTCAAAGGAATCCGATTTACTTTCAATGTAGAAGCCTTCCCTATGAGTACCCCAACTGTTGCCCTTGACCCTACAGATAATGGAAACCCCCGTCATATTGCCATCATTATGGATGGTAATGGTCGCTGGGCAAAAAAACGTTTCCTGCCACGTGTTATGGGGCATAGATCAGGTGTTAAAACCGTCAAAAGACTGGTTGAATATTGCAACAATCAAAACATAAAGGTCTTATCTCTCTTCGCTTTTAGTAGTGAAAATTGGCGTAGACCCCCTGAAGAAGTTTCCTTATTAATGAAACTTTTTATCACCACGCTCAGTGCTGAAATCAAACGTTTATCGTTAAAAAAAGTTAGACTGATATGCATTGGTGACAACAGCGCCTTTCCTCAAGAATTACAAGACCTAATTAGCGACAGTGAAGCCCTCACCAAAGACAATGAAGGCTTAACGCTGGTCATTGCAGCAAATTATGGCGGTCATTGGGATGTTACCCAAGCGGTTAACCAAATTTTCGATAAAATCAAAGCGGGTGCGTTATCTGATACCCCAATCACCGAGGCCTTAATCGCACAGCATTTAACCACCGCTGACTTGCCTGAGCCTGATTTATTTATCCGCACAGGGGGGGAAGAGCGCATTAGCAATTTTATGCTTTGGCAACTCGCCTATACCGAGTTTTATTTTACCGAAACACTTTGGCCAGATTTTAGCACCAAACTTTTACAAGAAGCCATGAACAGCTTTAAAGGTCGACAACGACGTTTTGGGCGTACGGGCGATCAGGTTCAAAACCAAGAACCCCCACCATAATTATAATAAATTCAGTATGTTAGCACAGCGTATTATTACAGCCTCCATTTTAGCGACACTCATTATATTGAGTGTCATTTTCCTTCCATCCTTAGCATTTTCGTTCGTCATGGCGATAGTCATCCTGTTAGGCGCATGGGAATGGACACACCTAATTAACCTTAACGACCTAAAATTACGAATTGCTTTTTTAGTGAGCTTACTCGTACCTATTATTGGTGTTATTTTTTGGACACAGTTTTTAGAATATCTATCATTTCTTTTTAAATGGCCCGCCGTCAGAGAATATTCAGCCCTACTTGAATGGCTGGTGATACCCCCTGTTCTCTTTTGGCTTATCATGATGGTCTTAATTCGTCAATTGCCCAGTACGCTAATAAAAATTCAACTAAAACAAAGATATCAAGCCTTCACAGGTTGGTTTATTTTATTCATGGCATGGATGTTTTTAAGCCGCTTACGATCATTTTATGGCACTGATATGGTGTTATATTTTATGATTTTAATTTGGTCAGCCGATATTTCTGCTTATTTTGCAGGTAAAAAATACGGCAAAGATAAACTATCCCCTGAAATCAGCCCAGGAAAAACCGTACAAGGGGTCTATGGTGCTTTAATTAGCGCAGGCGTTTGTGGATTAATACTCGGACTTATTTTTAAATTTGCATGGATGAGTATTATTGATTTTATTTTACTCTCCATCTTAACCACCTTAATTTCCGTTTATGGGGATTTGTTTTTTAGCCTCATTAAGCGCCAACGCGGTGTTAAAGACAGCGGCTTTATCCTTCCAGGACATGGGGGCGTGTTAGACCGTATTGACAGCATGATCGCCGCCGCACCATTCTTCTATGCGGGTATTGTTTTAATTGGTTTTGGAGTATTTCAATAATGAAAGGTATTTGCATCCTAGGATCAACAGGTTCAATTGGCGTAAGCACCTTAGATGTAGTTGCGCGCCATCCTGATCAATATAACGTGATTGCATTAACCGCTCATACGAATATTGAGGTTCTATTCGAGCAATGCCTGCGTTTTCAACCTGATTATGCCGTGGTGGTTGATGAAGCCCACGCGCAATTATTTATCAAAAAAATCGAAAACACAGCGGTAAAAAACCTAACCATATTATCTGGTAGCCCTGCTTTAGAAAAAGTCGCACGCTTAGAGAAAGTCGATTCTGTAATGGCAGCCATTGTAGGAGCCGCAGGATTATTACCCACCTTAGCGGCGGCAGAAAAGGGTAAAACGATTTTACTGGCAAATAAAGAAGCCTTAGTGATGTCGGGCGATCTTTTTATGCAAACCATTGAAAAATCGGGCGCAACCTTATTACCCATTGACAGTGAACATAATGCCATTTTTCAATGCATGCCTGCTAATTATCAAACAGGACAAACTGCAAAACCTGTGCGACGTATTTTATTAACCGCCTCAGGTGGTCCTTTTCGAGAAACCCCTGTCAAAGAATTAATCAATGTCACCCCAGAACAGGCGGTCGCTCACCCTAAATGGGATATGGGACGTAAAATATCAGTGGATTCTGCCACCATGATGAATAAAGGCTTAGAATTAATTGAAGCTTGTTTATTGTTTAATATTGCCCCTGATGCTATTCAAGTGGTGATTCACAAGCAAAGCATCATTCATTCAATGGTCGATTATGTCGATGGCTCCGTGTTGGCGCAAATGGGTAACCCCGACATGCGAACCCCAATTGCACATGCAATGGCCTATCCAGAACGTTTCGATTCAGGCGTTAGCCCATTAGATATTTTTGAAGTGGCACACATGGATTTTGAAAAACCTGATTTAGAGCGTTTTCCGTGTTTACGTTTGGCAAAAGAAGCCATAGAAATGGGGGGCATGATGCCAACGGTGTTAAATGCCGCCAATGAAATTGCCGTTGAAGCCTTTTTAAATGAGCAAATAAAATTCACCGATATTGCCATACTGATCGAAAAAACCATGCACTATTTTACTCAAGAAATTATTGATGATTTAACGCATACTATACAAAACTTTTCGAATGAACCATCGTGTGCTTTAAATCTTATTTTAGCGGTTGATGCACGCGCTCGCGTTGAAACTAAAACCTTTATGGCGGCATTTTAAGCGAATGGAACTTCTTTATACACTGTTTCATTTTATAGTCGCCATTGCGATTTTAGTGTCCTTTCATGAATTTGGGCATTTTTGGGTCGCACGTCGCTGTGGTGTCAAAGTCCTTCGATTTTCAGTCGGCTTTGGAAAAGTAGTCTTTTCATATCAAAAAAATCCAGATTCCACCGAATATGTTCTATCTGCCATTCCTTTAGGCGGCTACGTTAAAATGGTGGATGAACGCGAAGGCCCTGTTAAAAAAGAGGATCTTCCCTTTGCTTTCAACCGCCAATCTTTAGGCGCACGTGTTGCGATTGTCGCCGCAGGTCCCTTATTTAACTTAATCTTAGCCATCTTTTTATATTGGATGGTTGCGATCATAGGAGAGTCGGGTATCACGCCCATTATTGGTGAACCTAAAGCCAATACACTTGCCTATCAAGCGGGGTTTTCTCGAGGGGAAAAAATTATTTCCGTCAATGACAAAAAAACCCCAACATGGACGAAAGCCATGAGTGCTATTTTCTCCAGTGCAATCAGTGGTGAACAAAAAATCAATATTACCACTCAAACAACCGACGGTATTGAACAATCTAAGTCCTTGAATGTCCCAGAAGAGGTGAGCATGAAACCTAAACTGTTGTTTGAACGATTGGGTTTTGTATTAAATACCCCCAAATTCTCCCCTATTATTGGCACTGTTTTAAGCAATAGCTCGGCATCAAGCTCAGGTTTACAACAAGGGGATTTAATTATACAAGCCGACAACATAATGATTGACGACTGGATGCAATGGGTCGAATATGTACAACAACGTCCTGAAAAAATGATTGCGCTTTTAATTGAGCGAGACGGTGTTCAGTTGCCGATTGCAATCACACCAAAAGCCACTGAAACAAATGATAAAATCATCGGGCGAATAGGTGCACAATTATTTTTAAGTGAGCGTGATCGCAAGTCCATGGTGGTTTATTATTCCCTACCCGTCGGAGAGGCCCTGCTTGAAGCCTTTCATGAAACCTATACCAATGCGAGTATGTCATTAAAAATGATGGGGAAAATGTTGATTGGGAAAGCCTCGACGGATAATCTCAGCGGTCCTATTAGTATCGCCCAATACGCAGGACAATCGGCTGAAATGGGCTATGTACACTTTCTTAAATTTTTAGCGATTGTTAGCGTAAGCCTTGGGGTGTTAAATTTACTGCCAGTGCCCGTATTAGATGGCGGCCACTTACTCTTTTATGCGGTTGAAGCTATTAAAGGCAGCCCAGTTTCTGAACAAATTCAGATTATTTTTCAACAAATTGGAATATTTTTATTACTGTTACTTATGCTGTTTTCTGTTTTTTTAGACATAGAACGCTTTTTCTAAAACTTCTTTAACTTTTAAACAAGCCAAGACGATCAATATGAAAAAAATTTTTAAATATACTTTATTTGCGGCCAGTCTACTCGGTTTTACCTGTGTACAAGCCGATGATGCCACTATTAAAGCGGTCTTAAAAAAAGCCATGCCCAACGCTAAAATAGAATCGTTAAAAAATTCTGAAATCCCTGGGCTAAAAGAAGTCAGTATTGAAGGGGCTATTTTTTATGTCTCAGACGATGGCAAGTATTTATTGCAAGGTCATATTATTGATATTGCGAATAAAAAAGACATCACTGAAGAAAAACTCGCTGGCTCACGTATCAGTGCTTTAAAAGCCGTTGGCGAAAAAAATATGATTATTTTTAAGCCTGCAACCGTTAAGCATAACGTTTATATTTTCACCGATATTGATTGCGGCTATTGTCGGAAACTTCATGGTCAAATCAATGAATACCTCGCCGAAGGCATTCAAGTCAATTATTTATTTTTCCCAAGAGCAGGCAAAGGCTCAGAGTCTTATAACAAAGCGGTCTCAGTTTTATGTGCCACAGATCGTAAAAAAGCATTAACTGCGGCAAAATCAGGCACCGATCCTGAGAAAAAAACCTGCGACAATCCACTGGATAAACACATGGACTTAGCGCAATTATTTGAAGTACGAGGCACCCCCATGATCGTCACTGAAAAAGGCAATATTTTACCAGGTTATGTCCCACCAAAAGCCTTAGCCAAAGCCTTAGCCAAAGAATAATCATTAGCAGGCGCTTGAACGGTTGATTTTAATTAGCCGTTCGCCCTAATTGTTGACGCTTTTCCCTTATCTGTAATTTTTCTTGCTTCAGCACGAAAGCCGCTCGTTGCATATAAACCCGTTCTTTTGCCGCCAACCAATGTTTTTGCTGTTCTTCATAGCGATAAATATCCGCCTTTAATTGTTTTTCTGTTAACACTTTTCGATAATTTAATGCTTCTGACAACTCTTTTCGGGTTGCTTCACGTTGTGCATGTCGCCGTTTAAATTCCGCATCTAATTTAATTTCTTTTAAGCGATTTTCATGAGCCACTTTTTCCGTACAAAGCCGTTCTTCTATGGCAAAATAATCCAGTTGCATCCCTTCTTTTTCAACCAAAATCAAGCGCTCATGTTCCGCTTGCAGTGCAATTTTTAAACGATCAATCTCCAAATCAACATTTAATTGTTCTAATAATTGCCTTTTCTGTTGTTGCTGATTTTTTTCCGCTTCAACCTCTTGTCTATAAAGCTCTTGGCGGTTTTTATTTTCAATTTCAAAATCTTTTTGTGCCAAACTTAAATTAATATTTTCTTTGGTCAACTCTATATGAGGAAACTCTTTAAAATTGGGCTTTAAAGCACAAGAAACCTGCGCCTGTACATGATGTAAAATAAATGTCTCAGAAATATACCGCGAAATTTTACGTTCAACATTCGCTAACCCTTTTTTCAGCCACGCCCCATCTGAAATAGCCGTTAATTCATTATAAACAATACTTAATAGCTGGTTTTCATATACCGATTTAATATGTTGATTAATTTCCAATAAAAAATTTGAATTAAGTTCAACGTATTTAAGCGTTGCCTGAAAGCGTATTTTTAAATTAATATCCATTGAACAAAACCCATCATACAACTCTATCTGCTCAATAATTTCCCAATCTTGAACCAATAAGGGATGAATAGTGTGATGAAAACGCTGCACATAATGCTCAGGTCGTAAAAAAATAGCTTTATAAAATAAAATTTTACTCACGACAATTTGTCGATTAAGATCAAAGCCTGCTTCCCAACTTTCGGCCACCACATTGGCATCGCCCATGTCATTGGTTAATAAATCTTTTAAAGCCAATTCAATCTCATTTTGCGCCATGGTTTCCTCGCATTTCTTTTCGTTGCATGAGCTTTTCGCCAATTTTTTCAGCAATAATTGGGTAAATATTGGGCGCAAATTCAACCGTTCTTTCATCAATTTTACGCAAAAAACCTCGGTTTAATAACAGACCTACGGCAAACATGCGTGACCAATCAGAATAACGCCGTGCCTTTTCAAGATCCGTTTTTTCAATCACCATTTCCAATTCATCATTTTTATTAATTCTAAACTCAGTAAATTGCAGAATACATTCAAAAATCAATTCCTCCTCCTCTTTGGTTAAAGGCCCTGGTGCGCTAAATTCAAGCCGATACGATAATAAGGTCGTAAAAAAATCGACCATTGCCGCACAAATAAAAGCAAATAAAGAAAAGCTTTGCCACATCGCTAATGAGGGAGTTACTTCGCGGGTTAATTCTTTATAACTCAACAACAAAGGGGGGCTGGATAAACTCTGCCCAAATCGACTTGATAATTGGTTAATGTGTCCTTGCACCTTTTGAAAATTATTTCTAAAATTAAAATACGCTTTTTCCAAATCAGTCGCCGTATCCAATAATGTCAGGCTTTGCTGTAATTCAAACACATGCGTCTCCAGTGTTTTAAATTCTTGCTCTAACTGTTGATAGCGCTGTTTCTTTGCTTCATGAAGATTATGATAATGTTGCCAAATAGGCCCTTCCCCGATTTGGTCTTTATAATTTTTAGCCATTTCAGGATGCGTCCCTAAATAGGCTTTTGAAACTTCTAACGCCACCTTTTCTAATTCATCACGTTGCTGGCGTAAAATAGTGGCTTTTAATTGAATAGTGTCATTCAAATAAGTTCTTACATTAATTCGAATTTCATTTAAACGATTAATATGAATGCTATCTTGTTGTGAAATTTCATAAAATTTAAAATATGAAAAAGACACCGAAGCCGATAATGCCACCAGTAATGATAACAAAGCCGTAAAATACCGAAAGCGATTCGCCTTCCAATGAATACCCGCTATTTCTAAGGAGCAAATCACAATAATAGACTGAATCGCCACGGTAATGACCAACGCAATCCAATCAGTAATAAAATGGGATAAGCCGTAATAAGTGGTAAAGCCAGAAGCCACACTCAACATTAAGACAATCGGAATTGTCCAAATTTTTAATATTCCAACAAATAACGATTGAACACGGTTAATAATCAGCCCTACACTTGAGCTTTTTTGCTTTTGAAATTTCGATTGTGCCATTGAATAAAAAGTTTGTAATAAGGTAACAATTTTAAAAAAATAGATAAATTATAGGCGCTGTCCAAAAAGTGCGGTACCAATTCTAACCATCGTTGCGCCTTCAACAATCGCTGCCTTTAAATCCCCTGTCATTCCAAACGAAAAAGTATCTATAGTTGGCACATTTAAACGCAACACCGCTTGATGAAGCTTACGATACGGTTGTCGTTGTAATTCATAATCCAATCGCGGTTTAGGAATTGCCATCACCCCCCGCAGACAAATATTTTTTAATCCCAATACTTCCGTCACCAACGAGGATAAGTTTGCTAATAAAACCCCTGATTTAGTGTGCTCGTCACTAATGTTCACTTGCAGACAAATATTTAATGGCGGTAAATGCGCGGGGCGTTGGGCACTCAAACGTTTTGCAATTTTCAAACGATCCACACTATGCACCCAATTAAAATTCTCCGCAATAGATTTGGTTTTATTCGATTGAATTGGGCCAATAAAATGCCAATTAATCGCACAATCGGCAAGTTGTTGTTGTTTCATCAAGGCCTCTTGCAGATAATTTTCACCAAAATTTCGCTGGCCTAATGCATACATTTCCGCGATTTTATCCGAGGATTGTTTTTTACTTACCGCTAATAAAGTAACCGATGATTCCTCACGATCAGCGACTTTTTCCGCCTGTTTTATCAAAGATTGTACGGCATAAAAATTTTGTTGTAATGTGTTCATAGAAGATCAATATAAAAAATAGTGCTACCATAAGTACGCATGACGCGTGCCCCTAAAATTACACGCTATTCTACACTGAAAACTTTATAGAAGGATGTTATGGACATTACGGAATTATTAACTTTTATGGTTAAAAGCAAATCCTCTGATTTACATTTATCGTCAGGGCTTCCCCCAATGATTCGGGTTGATGGCGATATGCGCCGTATTAATATTCCAGCGATAGAGCATAAACAAGTTCATGCGTTGATTTATGACATTATGAACGATAAACAGCGTAAAGATTATGAAGAATTTTTAGAGGTTGATTTTTCATTTGAACTCCCCAGCGTGGCGCGATTTAGAGTGAATGCATTTAATCAAAACCGAGGTGCGGCGGCCGTATTTCGCTGTATTCCCTCTGAAATCTTAAGCCTAGAACAACTTGCTGCCCCCCAATTTTTTAAAGACTTAACCCTTAATTCACGCGGTATGATTCTCGTTACAGGCCCTACAGGATCGGGAAAGTCAACCACCTTAGCGGCAATGGTCGATCATATTAACAGCACTCGTTATGAGCATATATTAACCGTTGAAGACCCAATTGAATTTGTCCATAAATCAAAAAAATCACTGATTAACCAACGAGAAATTCACCGTGACACTTTAGGCTTTAGTGAAGCTTTACGCTCGGCACTACGGGAAGACCCTGATATTATTCTCGTCGGAGAAATGCGGGATTTAGAAACCATTCGTTTAGCCATGTCAGCGGCAGAAACAGGGCATTTAGTGTTTGGAACCTTACATACTACCTCAGCCGCAAAAACCGTTGATCGAATTATTGATGTTTTTCCTGCCGCTGAAAAAGACATGATTCGTGCTATGTTGTCGGAATCATTACAAGCGGTCATTTCACAAACCTTATTAAAAAAAGTCGGCGGCGGTCGAATTGCCGCGCATGAAATCATGGTAGGAACCTCTGCCATCCGAAATTTAATTCGTGAAGCAAAAGTCGCACAAATGTATTCAGCCATCCAAACAGGACGACGCGATGGTATGCAAACCTTAGATCAAGATTTAAAAGAAAAAGTGGCAAAAGGCCTAATTAGCAGCGCAGATGCGCGCGGGAAAGCCGTCAATAAAGCGTTATTTATTTAACCACACATAATTTTCACCCAGACAAGGTAATCCTCTCATGAAATCATATCATCTAAAAGCCATCACCTTAGCAATTATGTTATGTATCCCATTGCACGCCTCGGCGGATACCAAAAGCTGGGAGTGGCTGGGGGAATACACCATGAATCATGATGGCTGGATAGGCACTTTGAGTATTCGAGAAAATAAAGCCGATTGCATGACCAGTTCGTGGTGTTCAATGGCCATTCATTATAAAACCAGCAAAGGAGAGCATTACCAAGGTCGTATTGAAAAAATTAATGAAAAAGGGCAACACATGGTTTTTCATCTAAATTTTCCTAATAATACCCAAAAATTTGATGCCTATCTTTTTAGTTGGGATAAAAATAAAATGGCAGGCATCACTTATTGGGGAGGTCGAAAATTTGGCTTTTATGCAACAAAATAAAGCCTCACCGCCTGTGTTGATTTGTTATTGGGTCGTGCGAAATTTTTTCAATTCGCCTAAAAGCCATTCTTTGGCTTTTAACGGTGGATTATCACCGCATGTCACCGTATAAAAGCGACCACTTACAGTACTCTTTGTGGCTGAAAGCTGAATAAAATCAGCTGTATTATGAATTTTTTTCTTAAAATACTCATATTTTTTTTGTATATGCTCAGCGGCATCCGCGCTTTTATGTAACGTACCATTGCGGTTCATTTCACAGGATGAATCTTTAATAAACGCGAACAGATGTTGGATTTCTTTTTCTTGCTCAGAGGCAAGTTCAGCATGGACAAAACTTGAAAACAACATAAATACAGCAATGGAGATATATTTCATTGACGACACTCTTTGATAAAGACAGGTTGTGATAAGTATAGACAGCTTACCCATGAATATTTAGTCGCCTTTTAACCTACGATTAAATAAGGCTTTATTCTCACTCACAATTTATAAACTAATTATGCTGATCTATTCCCTCCCCCTTTTTTTGACCTATATACAATTAGGCACCCTGCAAGAATATGCGGTTATTCTGGTTTTTATACTGCTGTTATTAACCATCGTAACCCCGTTTAATTCCTTTTATGCTGAGATTAAATGGGGCAAAATTTCGGATTTAAGTGGCTATCAATATTTATTTGATGCGTGGAATGGTCAAATTAAACTGTGGTTGGTTTTTTGGCCTTTTTTTATACTAGTCAATGTCAGCTTATATTTCACAGATCATTTAGCTCGATCAGGAAGTTTTACGGTCTCAAGCTGGGATGAAGTGCATTTAATTTTACTGATGCCCGCTGTTTTTTGGATCATTAGCGTTTGGAGAAACTCGGTCAATACTCAGTTTCGAATACCAGCAATTGGCGCACGGTTTGTGACCTTAGTTTTATGTTTTGACTATCTATTAAAGCTGATTATTCGGATTGATTACCCACGAATATTTTTTCAATGCCAAGATGCCATCTTAGATTATGCCTCCTGCTTTTAAGCTGAAATTTTTCTAAATCAGCGCAAAATATCAATACGAATACGAGCGGTTTTCCCCGTTTCATCACTCACCGCTAATTGATAACGACCTGTGGTTTTAAATTGATGTTTTAACGTTTCATTAGCACGCACTTTATAGATTAATTGACCGTTAATAAACCAATAAACCATCCCCTGTGCACCACTGGTTTTAAGTTTAATCATGGGTAAATTTTTAGCCGCGCCTGCTGAACGTAATTGAGAAAAATCCTCCAACCCTTCTATTTTAATCTTTCCATGTTGAAAAGTTAATGGAGACTGACAACTGTCATCACTAGCACCGATTTGTTGACTGCGATGCCGATGCAATGGAATCCACGGTTCTACCGCTAATGGCCATAAAGCAATCACTTTAGAAACTATTTTTGTCGCCTTGCAAGTGCTATCAACTCTCTTATCAGTATCCGCATTTACGCGAATACGAACAGGGTTGCTACTCCATAAAGCACTATTCACTTCGGGCAATGTTTTAGGAACAGTGTGATTAAGCAGCCATGCTTTTTTTTGTTGATGACATAAATTAGACGGGGTCGCTGATTTTAATTGCCCTAAAGGCCAACAAATAATCGCCTCAGTAACTTCGGGAGGGTGTTTAGCAAAGAAGCTTACATCGGAAAAGCCTTCCACAATTTCAAACAATAAGGGCGAGGCCGTGCGTGAACCATAGTGACCTGCGGTAGGAGTTCCATCAGGTCGCCCTAACCATACGCCAATGGTATAACGATGGGTAACGCCAATACTCCAAAAATCCCGATGGCCATAACTTGTGCCTGTTTTCCACGCTAAATTATGATGCCCTTGCTGAGGTTTTTGTAACATTTTTCGAACAATCCACGCCGCACCTTTTGACAATAAATAACGTGACTGTTGTGCCTGATGATTAAAAAAACGCAATGTCCCTGTTTGCCCTTCATTGGCTAAGGCGGTGTACGTTGCGACCAAAGATTCTAAACTTGTACCAATACCCCCTAAAATAACTGATAAATTAGGTTTTGCATTGGCATTCAATGATAACGTTAGCCCTGCATTTTTAAGTTTACTGACAAATTTTTCAGAGGTTAAATGATAAAGCACTTCAATCGCAGGTACATTGAGTGAGCGCTTTAACGCATGATCAACACTGACTGCCCCTGTAAATCCTCGACTAAAATTTAGAGGTCGATAGCCCTCTAAAATAATCGGGGCATCGGTTAATAACGAATGCGAATGAATTAAGCCCTCATCAATCGCCAGCCCATATAAAAAAGGTTTTAAGGTTGACCCTGGAGAACGGATTGCTCGAACCATATCCACATGTCCAAAGCGTTGTTTGTCATAAAAATCAGCCGAACCAATATAAGCCTTCACTTTCAAAGTCGCATTTTCCACCACTAAAATCGCCGCAGAGGTTTTAAGCGGTAAACCTTTGATATAATTTTTGAGTAACGCTTCTAAACTTTGTTGCAAATCACTGTCTATCGTACTCACAAGGGGGGCATCGAGCGGAGTTTTTTTTCTAAAACGTCGAGCAAATAAGGCCGCAATCACAGGCGTTTGATTACGCTGAGCGTAGACCTGTTCCATATAAGCCTCTTCCGTCTCTTTTTGTGTCCAGTGATGATCATCATATAAACGTGCAATCACCTTGTCACGTGCCACCCTTGCTTGTTTAGGATGACGATCAGGGCGATAACGACTCGGAGCTTGCGGTAAAACCGTTAATAATGCCGCTTCAGCATGGCTCAATTCGCGTGCAGATTTGCCTAAATAAATATAACTAGCCGCCTGCACCCCTTCTAACGTACCGCCAAAAGGCGCATGATTTAAATAATAATTAAGAATTTCAGCTTTGTCATAATGCCATTCTAATTGTAAAGCCCCTAACATTTGACTGAATTTACCAATAAGGGTTCTTTTTTGAGGTTTCACCAATCGTACTACTTGCATGGTAAGCGTTGACCCTCCTGAAATAATACGACCGTACCAAAAGTACTGAGCAGTTGCTCGAATTAAGGCTAACGGATTAACCCCAAAATGCGACCAAAACCAACGATCTTCATAGTTTAATAAAGCTTCAATGTATAACGGTGAAACTTTTTTTAGAGTGATGGGATAACGCCAGATGCCTTTTTTATCCGCAAAGGCGCGTAAAGGCGTTCCATCTTCGGCCACAATAATTTGAGCGTATTGTTGTGCAGAGGATGTTAGTTTAATCGGAAATAGGGTGTCTAAAATTGCAAGGCTCGTAATAAAAAGAATAGCAATAGCCACCTTTTTTTTAAATTTAAACGCCTTACCTATTTGCAAAAATTGCTTAGGCACACCATGTCTTATGAGCCATTACACGAACCCTTCGGTGATTTTTTACGGCATTCGCAATAACGTTGGCATTGAACGGTGGTAAGTTTTTTAGCCTTGTTACAAGAACGATGACATGCTTCCATATTTTTTTTATTTTTTTTTTTGAGTCTGAAAAAATAACCCGCTCCGCTTCAATCCACTCACGTGCATTCTCGATGTCTTTTTTTTCGGAGGGGCTAAATTTAGCATGCGTCATCAAAGGAAATAATAGAGCCGCCATTGATAAGACAATAAAATATTTTTTCGGTTTCATGAGCTGCTCCCGTTTTTATCTTGGAAGTTTATGTATTGAATTAACTAATTGCTTTAAGGCTTGATCGCATTGAATTAAAGCGGCGGGAAAATTTTCAGGCTCATCAATAATTGCCTTTTCTAATTGCTTTGACGCATCATACAATGGCAGTGCACTTAAATTTCCTGATACACCTTTTAAACTGTGAATTAACCGCTGAGCTTCCTCTTTATCATCCATAATAAACGCATCTTCAATTCGATCGGTCATATTTTTAAAATCTTTAGCGAAACTAAACAGTAATTTTTTCAACAGGACGGTTTTACCACTAATGCGTTCTAACACTAAATCAACATCAATCCCTGATAAACATGCAAAAGGTTGCATGGCTTTAATGCGAATAAACTCGGCATTCTCAATAACCTCACTTGAATTTTCTTGACGCTGAGATGAAATGATTCGCTCTAATATTTTTAATAATTTATGAATTCTAAAGGGCTTACTCACATAGTCATTCATGCCCACTTGCAAACATTTATCGCGTATTTCAGACATGGCATGACCACTTAAAGCAATAATGGGGAGGTTTTTATGACGTGGGTTGCGTCGAATTCTAAGACACGCTTCATAGCCATCCATCCCAGGCATTTGTAAATCCATCAGTACCGCATCAAATTTTTGCTCATTAATTTTTTCAATAGCATGTTTTCCATTATTGGCCGCCACTACCTGTAAATGCTCATCCTCCAACATTTCTTTCACAATTAAACGGTTAATATCATCATCATCAACAATTAATATTTTTGCCCCAGCTAATTTTGTCTCATTAACCACCTCCGTTGCAATCGGTGTATTTGAATGCTCGGTTAATTTAAATTCTAAGACGGCTGCAATATTTTCAAGTAAATCAAGCGAGTCAACAGGCTTGGTTAAAACTGTTTGTATTTCATGATCCGCTTTCGCTAAAACTTCCTTGTTAGTGCGAGAAGTCACTATAATAATAGGCGGTATAATATCTATTTTTTGACTCGTATTAATGTATTTTGAGGTTTGAATACCATCAAGATTAGGCATTTCCCAATCCATTAAAATTAAGCCATAAGGTAATTTATTCCGTGTTTCTAGTCGTTTTATCGCTTCTATACCTGATTCAACCTCATCCACTAAAAACCCAAATGACTCTAAATAGGTTTGTAAAACGGTACGAGAAATAATGTCATCATCAACCACTAATACACGCGTATTTTTAAATTTTTTCGGTAACGTTTGTTTATTTAAATACGCTTGAGGTTCTAACTTAACATCTAAGCTAAAATAAAATTGACTGCCTTTATTTTGTGCACTTTTAACTTTTATTTCGCCGCCCATTAATTCCACTAACTGCTTACAAATCACCAGTCCTAAGCCTGTTCCCCCATAATTACGCGCGATCGTTTTATCAACTTGGCTAAACGATTGAAATAATCGAGCCACTTGTTCTGGAATTAAACCGATTCCTGTGTCGAAAACACTAAATTTAAGAGCAACTTTTTTAGCCTCAATACTTACTAATTGAATATTAACTAAAATACAACCTTGATTGGTAAATTTAATCGCATTAGTGACTAAGTTAAGTAAAATTTGCTTCAGTCTTAATGAGTCCCCCATCAGCGTTAGGGGAATGTTTTTATCCAGTGAAAATTTTAAGTCTAAACCTTTTTTACTTGCCTTTAATTCGGTTAAATTTTCAATATCGGTTAAAACTTCTTTCAAGCTTAATGCAATTTCTTCAACCTCTAGTTTACCCGCCTCAATTTTAGCAATATCCAATAAGTCATTGATTAAAAAAACCAATGTATTTGAAACATTCACCACATTATTTAAATGATTGCGTTGCTTATCATCAATTTTTGTTTTTAATAACAATAAAGTGGTATTGATAATGGCATGCATGGGATTTCTAATTTCATGACTGACCGTTGCTAAAAATTTACTTTTCGCCTTGTTCGCCGCCAGCGCCTGATCCCGCACTTCGGCAAGTTCGGTGGTTCTTTTAGCAACTTGATCTTCTAAATCATAGCTATAATTTTCAAGTTTTTCATAAGATACTTTAAGGTTTTCAGACATTTCAATGAAAGTATGAGCGAGCATTTCAATTTCATCTCCTGTCTTAATACTCAAACTTTTTGTGAGTGTAAAATCACCTAATGCCAACTGATGTGCCACCTTAGTAAGGTCTGTAATCGGTTTTGACAATCGTCCTGAAAACATACCCAGTACAAAAAATGAAACCACTAAAAAAAACCCTGATAATAATGAGGAATCTATCACCATTTTTTGAATACGCTCGGTATTTTTTTGTTCAAAGGCGTTAATTTTTTGCTGTAATAAATTTAATGAAAACCCTAATCGTAAAACACCCCATTGGGAAACACCAATATCCATCGGCAAAATAATTTCGAGTATATCCTCATCATCTCGTCTGTATTCATAATGCTTTACTGTTTTTTGTTGTGCCGCAAAAATAGCAACATCTGTTTGCAAAACTTCCTCTTCTAACTCAGGTTTAAGCGTATGAATAGAGACTTCTTGTGCGGTTGACATCAAAATACCATACGTTAAATCTTTTTCTTTATAAGCTCGCCGTTTAAGTACCTCATTCATTTCTGAAAAATTATAGGATGAAAAAGCCTCTTGCAACTGAGCGACTAAAGAGTCTGAAATAATAGAAGCTTTCAGTGTTAAATGGTCTTTCATTAATCGGGTACGCACATCCAGTTCATCATGCAAAAGCGTCGCCTGCGTGCTGATATGGACATAGGTCATAATTCCCAATAAGCTAATCATTAAACTCATCATGGTAAAAAGTAATTTCCAACGAAGACTTTTTTTAATGAGATAAGGTGTCACTGACAACCCCCCATCATTCAATAATATGGTTGATGGTATCGAGTGATTTTGAATTAAATTCTAAGTGCGGGTATTGCTCTAAGGCTTTCATATTTAGAATAATATGGGTAGAAATGGCAGGCGCGGATGTTTTTTGGTGAGGAATTTGACCTCTAAGAATTTCATCAATTAAATACGTCACTTGTCGGCTAATAGCAGGTTTATCCGCACTAATAACTAATAGTGCTCCAAGCTTAATATAAAAGGGATCATAAGAAAAAATAGGTTTTTCCATGATTTTACTCTGAGAAAAAGCATTCGCCACATTTTTTTGTGACGCGATACTGCTATCAGAAATAATCCATAAAGCATCTACTTTAGCGAATAATGCTGGCAATGAATGCTCAAGATGATCATCATCAGTAATTGCTTGGCTAATAATATCATAACCAATATCTTTAGCCGTTTTGGTAGCCTCGTGTATCCATTCTTGATTTTGATTAGGATTGTAAAGAATGCCTAGTTTTTTCAGGGAAGGGAAAATATAGCGATACATGTGTAATGACATCCCCGCAGGTAATTCAGTGGCAATCCCATAGGTGTTTTTTCGATAAGGAAGTCGTCTTGAATTAATAATGTCTGAATAAACCATGGGTTTATCAATATTTTGTTGAACCACAAACTGATAAGCCAAGCTACCAATGCAATAAATAACATCGGTTTGTTGGATGTGGCTATTAATGGTTTTATCTGACCATTTATTATTAGCTAAGTCAATCAGGGTTATCTCATAAATATCTTTTTTTTCAATGGCTTGTTGCGCACGTTGATATTTTAATATTTGAGCATTTGAATTAATAATTAATATTTTTTCATGAATAGCCACTGCTCGATGGAGAGGTAATAGACTCAATATAAAAATAAAGATGAGATTATAACGCTTCATGGCACCCCCTCTTCACCAAAAATTAATTGTTTATGTTCTAAAAGATTTAAGGGTCGCCATTCATCAATCCCTAGTAATCGTAATTTTTCTTTGCCCTGCTTGGTTTTCCCCATATTTAGTAACACATTGATAATTTTTTCTTGTAATGCTAACCCTTTTTGCTTCACAACCACTAACGTCCGCAGTTTTTGCTGACTTTTCCCTAATATACTCAGTTGTTTTGATAATTTAGGATTAATACGCTGTAGCTTTTTAAAACTCGACTCACTGCTTAATGCAGCACGCGCCATGCCATAATGCAGTGAAATTAGCGCATTAATATCGGTTGGTACAAAAATTAATTTAATGGTGCTTAACGCGGATACAGGTTGCTGAGGAAACATTTCTTGTAAAAGGTTTCGAGAATAAGCTTCATCACCAGATGTTGCCACGGTTTTCCCCTTAAGCATCTCAAACGTTGGTTGCAGTGATTTAATGATTAATACTTTTTTCTGGACACTTTTACCATCGACAACCGCAATTAAAACCGGCGTTAGATTTTTTTGAGAAATTAAAGTTTTATATTGCCAGCTTGATAGTAAAAATATGCCATAAGGAACCGATTGCAACATTTTTTCAAATGCTTTTTTTTGTTCAAAAGGTTGAAATTGAAACGCGCCAAATTGTGATAAATAAAGATCAAAAGCGGTTTTAAGAGACCTAAAATTATTAATATTAGACTCTGGATTGTAAAAATAAATTTTATAATCTGCTGAAAAATGCGTTGAATCCGTCTTTGAAAAAGATGTACCACTATAAAAAAATAATAGCAAAAAGCTAATCAAGAAAATAAAACGTGATGAAAAAATCATACTTAAATGATAGGAATAATTAAGTCGATTCTATGCAACGTCTGACAGGGGCAAAGGACTTTCGGTGTAAAGGGGTTATTCCAAATTGTTGTAATCTTTGTCGATGTAAAACGGTTGCATAGCCTTTATGCTTAAGAAATTCGTACTGAGGATAAAGCCCATTTAATACTTTCATTTCATCGTCTCGATGTACTTTTGCAATAATCGATGCCGCTGAAATAACAGGTTCGGTCAAATCTCCCTTTATAATTATTTCGCCTCGACAGTCGATTAAAGGGTATTGATTCCCATCCACTTTTACCCAGTCAACCTGAATGGTTAACGCCTCAAAAGCACGTTGCATGGCTAATAAAGAGGCCTGTAAAATATTAATTCGATCAATTTCACTCGGTTCTGCTCGACCAATAGCCCAAGCCAGCGCGTCACGTTTAATGGTTTGACTCAATATTATACGTCGCTTAGGCGTAATTTTTTTAGAATCTGTCAGTCCTTGAATCGGTTTTTTAGGATCAAGAATAACTGCCGCGGCAATAACAGCACCAACTAAACACCCACGCCCGACTTCATCAATACCGGCAATCTGCTGCATGGTTTAACGCAATAACCCACGGGTAACATTACGCAAAAAACTCACCATCATAGAAATTTCATCACTTTCACCGACTAAATCTTCAATTTCTTCAATGGCATCTTCTAGCCGAAAGTTACTTTTATAAAGAATTTTATAGGCTTTACGAATTTTTCGAATCACTTCCGCTGAAACCCCGTTACGCTCCATACCCACCGAATTAATACCGTGGGGTCGAGTCGGTCGTCCTCCGACCATCACAAACGGAGGAATATCTTGAGTCACCGCGCTGCCCATTGCTGAAAAACTATAATCACCAATTTGGGTAAATTGATGAACCAGCGTAAATCCCCCTAAAATAGCATGACTACCCAAATGAACATGACCCGCTAAGGAGGCACCATTTGCCATAATGACATGATTACCAATGATGCAATCATGCGCCACATGCGTGTATGCCATCAATAAATTATCGTTGCCAATTTTAGTTAAGCTGTGATCTTGTAATGTGCCACGATGCAAGGTACTAAATTCTCGAATGGTATTGCGGTCACCAATTTCAAGCTGAGTCACCTCATTGGCATATTTTCGATCCTGAGGGTCTTCACCAATGGATGAAAACTGATAAATTTTATTATCTTTTCCAATTTTAGTGGGGCCTTTAATCACCACATGGGAGCCAATTACCGTACCACTTTCAATTTGTACATCGTCAGAAATCACAGAAAAAGGACCGATTTTTACATCATCGGCAATTTCTGCTTTAAAACTAACAATGGCTTTACTGTCAATTAACATTAAGGAACCGAGGCGGCACACATAATATTAGCACTGGCAACAAACTCACCATCGACTTCAGCACGACAGGCAAATGACCAAATATTACGTTTATTTTTAAGATAATTTATTTCAAGCATCAATTGATCTCCTGGTACAACAGGTCGTTTAAATCGAGCCTTATCAATACCAACTAAGTAATAAGTCACGCCTTTACCTAAGGTTTCAGGTTCAGTCGCAGAGGCTAATAACCCCGTCCCTTGTGCCAAAGCCTCTAAAATTAGCACTCCAGGCATAATAGGTTCTTTGGGGAAATGGCCTTGAAAAAAAGGCTCATTATACGTGACATTTTTTAAGCCCAATAATCGGACACCAGGTTCGGTTTCAACCACTCGATCAACGAGCAGGAAAGGATACCGATGGGGTAAAAATTCTTGAATTTGTAAGGTATCTAACTGTCCTGCCATAATATTAATCTATAATTGTTAACACTAAAAATGGGTAATTTTTTTAAAATTTTGAAAGTTTTTCTTGAACTCTGGCGGTAATATCAAGCTCAGGTTTCGCATGAATAACACCATCGGTTAATAATAAATCGTAATTATCTTCTTTTGCAATGGCTTTAATCGCTTCAATAATACGTTTTTGTAATTTACCAAGCTCTTCATTGCGGCGCAAACCAAAATCTTCACCAAACTCTTGTTGTGCGCGTTTTGCTTCTCGTCTTTTTGAAATAATATCTTTTTCTAAAGCCCGCTTTTTAGTCGCACTCATCACACTCGCATCTTTCGCAAGTTTTTCTTCTAACTTTTTAATTTCTTTAATCTGTGCGGCTAATTGTTTATCACGAGGTGAAAACTCTTGCTCTAAACGTTTTTTAGCTTGTTCAGCTTGTGGCACTTTTTGCAATACTTTTGCAACATTAACAAAACCTATTTTTAATTCAGCATAACTGATATTTAGGGTGAACATAAGGGCCAAAAATAAAGCCAGTTTCGTTTTCATGAAAGTTTATCTCCAATATTTTTAAGGTGTTACAAAAAATTTTAGGGTTTTAGCTAATTATAGGGGAAAAAGTAAACGAAGCAAAAGGGATTCGTTAAAAACCTGATCCAAATGAAAACTGGAACATTTTTTCTTCATCATTGTCGCTGCTGTTTAAGGGCTTGGCAATACTAATACTTAATGCGCCAAAAGGGGACAACCACTCACCTGATAGCCCCACAGAATAACGCATATCCCCCACTTTAAAACCTTTACTTACCGTTCCTGCATCAAAAAAAGCACCCAGTCGTACGGAATGTAAATCGGTGAAAAAGGGGACAGGAAATAACAACTCAGCATTTCCAACAATTTTTCCAGAGCCACCAAAAGGGTCATCACGTGAATCACGAGGGCCCAAAGTATTATCATCAAATCCCCGTATAGAACGCGTACCACCTGCAAAAAAATGTTCAAAAAAGGGTAAGCCTTTGGTGCCACCATATCCATCACCATAGGCGAGTTCAGCATTCAACCGTAATGTAAAATCCTTGGATAAAGCGAAAAAATGTTGCTGTTTATAATTAATTTTATAGTATTCCAAATCACTACCAGGAATAGTCGCTAGTGCTGAAAAACGTTGCTGTCCCCCAGAGGTAGGAAAAATAGCTCGATTGAGTGTATCGTGTGTCCAACCAATTGAAAGTGATAAGGTTAAATATTTATTGCCATTCTCTTTTACAAAATCCAAAATTTCAGTGGACGAGTTGGTGGACGTTTTTAATTTCGTGTGCCTAAAATCAATATTAAACCGTAAACGATCATTTTCATTCAAGGGTAAACCAAAATTTAAACTGCTATTAAAAACATCGGTCGAATAACGTGATATGTTAGCGTTTTCGGCATCTCTTGCACGATAACCAATGTCATAACCCATGCTGACCCCATCCAGCGTAAAATACGGATCATAATAGCCAAACTGATATTGCGTACTCACATCACTGTTATTAAAGGCCAAATTAATTCGTTTTCCTGAACCAAAAATATTATCTTGCGAGACATTAGCGTTAATAATAAAGCCACTGGTTTGCGAAAACCCCACACCTGCCGATAAATTACCCGAGGCTTTTTCAACCACACTGTAATTCACATCAATTTGGTCGGCCGCTCCCACAACAGGTGGCGTTTCAACATCAACGGATTCAAAATACCCCAAACGACTTAAACGCGCCTTTGAACGTTCAATTTTTTTAGTAGATGCCCAGCTTGATTCCATTTGCCGCATTTCTCGACGTAACACTTCATCACGGGTTTTATTATTACCACTAATATTCACCTTTCGCACATAAACACGTTTGCCAGGATCAACAAAAAAAGTCATTTCAACTGTTTTCAGTTCCTCATTAATATCGGGAATCATATTCACATTTGAAAAAATATAACCCTCATCCCCTAACCGATCTGAGATATTTTTAGAGGTTGCGGTGGCATTCTTCCGTGAAAAGATTTCACCCGGCCCTACCTGCATCAATTTAATCAATTCTTCAGGGTTTACAATCAAATTTCCCGCTAATTTTACTTTGCTCAAGGTGAAAACATTCCCCTCTTTAATATTAACGGTGACATACATTTCTTTTTTATTCGGCGTCATCGAAATTTGTGAAGATTCAATCCTAAACTTAAGATAGCCTCGGTCTAAATAAAAAGAAGTAAGCCGTTCTAAATCAGCGGAGAGTTTTTGCTTGGCGTATTGATCATCTTTGGTGTAAAACGATAATAAATTGGTAGTGCTGAGTTCAAAATTTTTCAACAATTCGTCAGCTTCAAAACTTTGATGCCCCACGATATTGATTTGTTTGATTTTAGCCGCTTGACCTTCGGAAATATCAATATGAATCCCGACACGGTTTCGCGTTAAATTGGATACTTTGGTGTCAATTTTGACGCTGTATTTACCTTGACTAAAATATTGCCGCTTTAATTCTTGCTCGACTTTATCTAACGTTTGCGGATTAAACACTTTACCTTCGGACAAACCCACCGTTTGTAAGGCTTTATTTAACTCCTCCGTTTTTAAGTCATCATTCCCTTCAAAAATAACTTTTGCAATGGATGGGTATTCTTGTACCCGAACCACTAAGGTATTGCCTTGTTTTTCAATTAAAACATCTTTAAAAAAACCCGTATCAAATAAGGCACGAATTGCCTTGCCCGATTGTTCACTATTAAATTCTTCACCCACCTTTATGGGTAAATAATTATAAACGGTTCCTATGGGCGTTCTTTGCAGGCCTTTCACCTGAATATTATCAACAATAAAACTTTCGGCGGCATGAGCAATGGGCGAGACCATTAACGGGGCTAAAACAAGTGTCGAAATAAGGAAATGTTTCACAAAATGACCAGAAAAGAAAAAAAACAAGCATAATATGAGGATTATATCATGGTCTTTATTTTATAAAATAGGCACTTAAGCGCGCTCAATAGGAAAAGCTAATACCGATTGAATGTCATCACGGGCGCTTAATAACATTAATAAGCGATCTATTCCAACGGCGACACCGCAACAATTTGGCAATCCTTCATTCAATGCAGCTAAAAAATACGGATCTTTTTTAACACAAGGTAATTGTTTATCAGCGCGGATTTGTATTTCTTTTTCAAAACGCAGTTGTTGCTCTACGGCATCGGCTAATTCAAAAAAACCATTGCCTAATTCCACCCCATTTAAAAACACTTCAAAGCGATCTGCCACCGCAGAATTATCAGGATTTATACGCGCAAGTGAGGCTTGTGAAGCGGGATAGCTATGGACTAAATAAAGATAACCCGTATCAAGGTTTGGTTGAATTTTAAAACTAAAAATATAATCACACCAAAGATTATGATCGTTTTCACATAAATTAAATGCCTCAGACATCTCATGATGTTGAGCATAGGCTTGATAGCTTTTTGAACAAAATATTAAGGCATTAAGCCCTGTTTTTTGAAAAAATAAATCATGATAACTTATTTTTTTAATGCCTTTAATCGCGACATTTGAGGCTAAAAGTTGAGAAATTAACGTCCCCACTTCATCCATGAGTTGATTTAAATCAAAGCCAATTCGATACCATTCTAAGAGTGTAAACTCAGGATTATGATAGCGTCCTTGTTCACCATTCCGAAACGCCTTACAGATTTGGTAAATAGAACCACAACCTGAAGCCAATAACCGTTTCATGGCAAATTCTGGCGACGTTTGTAAATATAAGGTCTTATTCTTCGGTGGGTAATGGTATAAACTTTTAAAAAAATCTAATTGTGGATCCGTACCTGTTGCTTGACATAATAAAGGCGTGTCGACTTCTAACACCTTTTTATCGACAAAAAACTGGCGAATGGTTGCTAGCATTTGCGCCCGTTGATGTAACTGCGCTAAGTCACAGCTTGGTCGCCAATCCAGATTTGTCACTAACTTTTCACACGACCGACATATTCCCCATTACGGGTATCAACTTTAATAATTTCACCGATTTGTACAAACAAAGGCACACGCACAACCACCCCCGTTTCAAGCGTCGCAGGTTTACCCCCCCCGCCTGAAGTATCACCTTTTAAACCAGGATCCGTCTCGGTGATGGATAATTCCACAAAATTAGGTGGTACAATCGTCAACGGCGCGTCATTCCACAACGTCATCGTACAAATATCTTGATCTTTAAGCCACTTCATCGCTTCCGACACCGCCGTTTTATCAGCCTGATATTGCTCATAAGTTTCTGGCATCATAAAATGCCAAAATTCACCATCGGTATAAAGATATTGCATTTCTACATCAATGACATCCGCACTTTCAACCGATTCACCTGATTTATAAGTACGCTCAATCACACGACCTGTTTTTAAATTTCGAATTTTCACACGGCTAAAAGCCTGACCTTTTCCAGGTTTGACAAATTCATTTTCAATGATCGCGCAAGGATCCGCGTCAATCATAATTTTTAAACCCGCCTTAAATTCATTCGTGTTGTACGTTGCCATCTTATCTCTCGTAAAATTAAACAAAACTTTAAGCAACTATTATAATAGAGTGCGATAAAGAGAACCTATAAATTATTAATTTTTCAAGTGTTACGAATAAAATAAAACGCAACACCATAACTTTATCTGTGCTTTATGCCAATAAAGGGAGAAACTCACATGAATAAAATTGCTCAAAAACTCATCATCCTCAGTTGTCTTTTACTGTTAGTCGGCTGTGTTATTCCTCAGCAACGCAGCTCAGGGGGTATTTATGGCTCCCCTGTGGTTGTAAAACGTGATAGAACCTATCGTAATCAGCCTGTTTCACCTTATGATTCCAACACGGAAAAACGCAATCATAAATACGATAGAAACCCGAATAAAACCCAGAAATACGACCGAAAGCCAGCGCATAAATACGATCGTAAATCCCCTTACGGACGTAATAAAAATTACAACCCACGTTATAAACAACATGGCAATAAGCCACGCCAAAAACAACGGCATTCACAAAAATACCCACGTAATTCGCATGATAATGATCACTATTATGATAGAGATCGACAACCCTCAAGACGCAAGCGTTATGACCAAGAAGATTACCCACACAGTCATGATTCGCACCACCGAAAAAGAAAGCACTCTCATGATTCACATCATCAAAATAACGATGGTACTCGGTATAATCAGCACAATGAGCACAATGAGCACAATGATGAAGAGGATGACTATAACGACCGCTATGACAGACGTCGTTATAAAAGAAAGGTTTACAAGGATTACGGTCGAAGCTTGGTCGGTCAATAACAGCCTCATTATGATCATTAAAATAGTACTCTCGATATTGTTACTGAGTTTGAGCGCCTGTATGCCAAAAATATACCCAGCAAGCGCAAATAATGTCCAGCAATCCTTATCTAAGGAATCTTTTATAACGAAGGATAATGTGACTCTGCCGCTGTATTCATGGCTTCCACAAACAAACCCACCCAAAGCTATTATTATTGCTGTACATGGTTTTAATGATTATGGAGATTTTTTTAAACAGCCCGCTAAATTTTTAGCCAAGCAAGGTATTGCCTCTTATGCATATGATCAAAGGGGATTTGGGCGAGCGCCTAACCGAGGATTATGGGCAGGCGTTGAAACCTATGCGGTTGATTTACTACAACTTACCGCCTTGTTGGGAAAAAAACACCCCGAAACACCTATTTATTGGTTAGGAGAAAGTATGGGAGGCGCGGTTGCCTTAGTCGCGGCAACCGCTAAAAACCTTAAAACTGCCGATGGGATTATTTTGGCGGCTCCTGCTATTTGGGCAAGAAAAAACATGCCGTGGTATCAGCAAGCTTTATTATGGACGCTGTCACGCACGGTTCCGTGGATGACCTTAACAGGTGAGAGTTTAGATATTGTTGCCTCGGATAATCGTGAAATGCTGGTTGAGTTAGGTCAAGATCCATTAGTGATTAAAAAAACACGTGTTGAAGTTATTTACGGCGTGGCTAATTTAATGGATGCCGCCTTAGCAAGTGCCTCGACACTGAACCTTAAAACCTTGCTCTTATATGGTGAAAAAGATGAAATCATCCCTAAAAAACCAACCTTTCAATTTATTCGCAACCTATTAAGCCAACACGCAAAAAATAAACGCGTCGCCTGTTATAAAGAGGGCTACCACATGCTCTTAAGGGACTTAAAAGCCGAAGTGGTTTGGAAAGATATTAGTACGTGGGTCACTGCGTTAGAACCTATTCCTTCCTTCGAGGCTGAAAAAAATAGGCGTTGTTTTGATGATTTAATCCAATAAATCAAGCGTTAAAGTGCTTCATACGCGATTTCATTAAAAAGCCAATTTAAATAATTAAAGTTTTTTTGTAAATTATCCGCCATTGATAAAGAGGCGGTATCGCGTATAAAAATATGATGCTCCAACTTGCCAAATTCCCATATTTTTCCTGTTGTCACCACCGCATAACAACAGCGAATTCCCAAAAACAACGAGGCCACCATTTCTGCTAACGCATACGCCCATGCCTGTTCAAAATCATCCTTTTGTGTCTCAATCACACATAAAGAAGGACTTGCCATCTCGCCATATTTTGTTTTCGTTGCAATTAAATAATCAGGTTCGCCCGTTAAACCTTGTTTCTCATCCACATTATAAGGAACATGTGACCATACATTTAATTGCGCATGATTCCTAGAAACAACATTAAGAATCGGGCTAATAATACGCTCACAGACAGTCATCTCATTAATAAAACTAATCTCATCATCTATGTTTTCACTGATTATAAGACTCAGCGCATCAAGCACCGTAATTTGTTTTTCTTCCATAAAAGCGGTTTTATGATGCAAGGTAATATCAAATTTTTGAGCAACTTCTTGAACAGTTTTAAAATGATCATATGACATACATACCCCTATTTTAAAATAGGTTTTTGAATCAGAGTCGTTAAATAGGACTGCCTATTTTTATCGTCAACACATCTTGGTATTTACCCGCTAAAAAAGGCGTTCCATGACTGCTCGCGGTTTTAATCGTTAATAATAAGTCACTCACATTTAAGCCTGCATTACATTGTATGGTATCTGAAACCCGTGAACCACTGGTTTGAAAACTCACCGATTGTCCACAAAAGGTTGCCATTGCGTGATAATCCACACGATTTAAAAAACCCTTGACTGTCATGCTCCCGCCTTCTTGTATTAAGCCCCC
>JAGLEW010000011.1 GCA_023144875.1 Methylococcales bacterium | reverse complement strand
CCTGCAAATAAAATCGCATCGGCTTCTTTAATTAAACGTTGCCCTTTTAGGGTTAATAATTCAGGATCACCAGGTCCTGCGCCAACAAACCATACTTTTTTCATGCGTTACATTAAGGGTAATAGTTGGGATA
Organism: Methylococcales bacterium; assembly: GCA_023144875.1. Lineage (GTDB taxonomy): Bacteria > Pseudomonadota > Gammaproteobacteria > Methylococcales > Methylomonadaceae > WTBX01. The sequence continues at coordinate 12,549 of JAGLEW010000011.1, read as the reverse complement.
ATAATTTTTGATTGGTGGCGAGGATTTGTTTGGGAAAAATGCCCTCATTGCCTTCAAAATCGGTAATTGTTCCCCCCGCTTCGGTCACGATTAAAACCCCTGCGGCGACATCGTATAAATTAAGTTCTTGCTCCCAAAACGCATCCACTTGACCGTCAGCGACCATACATAAATCCATTGCCGCCGAGCCAAAGCGGCGCTGTCCTGTGGTTTGTTGAGCGATACGGCAAAAACGCGCTAGATTATTATCTTTTAAATAACTGCGTAAACAGGCAAAACCCGTGGCAATCATTGAGTTCCCTAAATCTGTTTCATTGGAAACCCGTGTTATCTCACCATTTTTCCATGCGCCTTGATTTTTTTCAGCACAATAATAATCATCGACGGTTGGAACATAAATCGCGCCAAAGACAATTTTCCCCTCAATTTCTAAGGCAACGCTGATCGACCAAAAATATTGGGCTTTTGCAAACGAATGAGTGCCATCAATCGGATCAACAATCCAGCGTTGGTTTTGATTATCACTTTTTCCACTTTCCTCGCCCCAAAACCCAAACTGTGGGTATTGTGCGGTTAATTTTTCTTTTAAAAATTTTTCCACCGCAACATCAGCGGCGGTTACAAAATCACGCGGGGCTTTTTGGGTAATATCACTTTTTTTTAAATCATTAAAATACACTAAAGCCAGCGCACCCGCTTCGCGGATAATTGTTTCTAACACCGTTCGTGAAATAGACATAGATCAAACCTTGTATTGTTTATAAAAAGAAAAAAAGGGTGTAAATAAAAAAGCGCAATCTCTTTTGAAGATTACGCTTTAAATATAGGGAATTAATGTGATTGGTTTTACATTAAATAGACAAAAATAAACAAACCTAACCAAACCACATCCACGAAATGCCAATACCATGCCGCCGCTTCAAAGGCAAAATGATTTTCAGGGGTAAAATGCCCTTTCCAGCTACGAAAAAGCACCACGCTTAAGATGATCGCACCAATACAAACGTGTAAACCATGAAAGCCTGTTAGCATAAAAAAGGTTGACCCGTAAATTCCAGAACCTAAGGTTAAGCCCATGTCAACATAGGCTTCATGATATTCAAGCGCTTGGCAGGCTACAAATAAAAACCCTAGACCGACTGTTGCGGCTAAGCCTTTAATCAGTTGATCTCGGTTTTTTTCTAATAAGCCATGATGCGCCCATGTACAGGTAACACCACTGCTTAATAATAATAAGGTATTAAGTAGCGGTAAACCAAAAGCACCCATAGGTTCATAGTCACCGCCTCTATTTCCAGGACCATTGGTTGGCCAAACATCTTCAAAATTAGGCCATAAGGTACTGCCTGTGATTTCATCGGCTAACCATGGCACGGATAAATTACGGGTATACCATAAGGTGCCAAAGAAAACGGCAAAGAACATGATTTCAGAAAAAATAAACCACATCATGCCCATTCGATACGAAATGCCAACGCCTTTGTTGTACATTCCTGCTTCACTTTCGGTGGCTTGTAGCGTAAACCAACCTCCAAGCATCACAATAAAAATGCTTAGTCCTAGCATCATCATCCCTGAGCCAATGCTTGATCCATTGAGATAATTGGCAAAACCTGCCAGCATTATCATTAAGCCACCAGTTCCCACAATCGGCCATGTGGCTTTATGTGGAATGTAATATTCATTATTTGTAGACATGAGTGTCCTCTATCGTTTATTTTTTACTGATGCTTCAGTATTATCAAAAAAAGTATAGGCTAAGGTAATTGTTTTATACCTATCTGGTAATTCAGGGTCAATGACAAATCGCAGGGGCATCATTTTTCCTTCCTTGGCTTTAAAGGTTTGTTCTAAAAAACAAAAACATTCTGTTTTTATAAAGTATTCAGCGGTTAATCCAGGGCTAATACTTGGAATGGCTCGTGCAAGCATTGGTTGATTGGTTTTATTTTCAGCATAAAAATTCACCGTGTAATATTGTCCTGGGTGTACTTTTAGTTTTTTTAATTTAGATTCAAATAAAATTGGCGCTGATTCATTTAATGAAGTGATAAATTCGATGGTAATTTCACGACTTTTATCAATTTCATACACCGTTTCATCGGCGGCACTGGTATTTGTTTTGCCATTAATCCCTGTCAAATCACAAAAAACATCATAGATAGGGACTAAGGCATAGCCAAAACCAAACATGGCAATCACAATAAATAATAACTTACGCACGAGTCGAGTATTTTTCGCCTTGATCTCGTCATTATTATTCATCCAGAAACCGCCTTTATTACTGCAAAAACATAGATGGTCGCGGTAATAATCACTAATAAAACCATTGTTAGAATATTTTTTTTCTTCGTATCCATTGTTTAAAACCCGATACCCTTTCACTGAATGCGGCGGGGTATCTTAAATAGTTATAAAATTTAATCGCTTAAAAATGCTCTGTTGGAATTTTTTCAGGCGGTGTCGCAAAGGTGTGATAAGGCACAGGGGATGGTAATGTCCATTCTAAACCGTGCTTAGCCGCATCTTCCCACACTTCATCTGTTGCATCCGCACAGTCTTTACCTTTAATGGTTTTAATCACAATGTAAACAAACATAAGCTGACTAAAGCCAAAAATAAACGCCCCAATACTTGAAACCATATTCCAATCTGAAAATTGAGTGGCATAATCAGGAATACGACGTGGCATACCAGCAAGCCCTAAGAAATGTTGTGGAAAAAATAAAATATTAACGGAAATTGCCGATAGCCAAAAATGCAATCGAGCTAACCGTTCATCATACATTTTCCCTGTCCATTTAGGAATCCAAAAATACCCCCCCGCCATTAAAATAAAGACGGAAGCAGGCACTAAGGTGTAATGAAAATGCGCCACAATAAAATAGGTATCATGATATTGAAAATCCACTGGGGCAATTGACATCATCAACCCTGTAAAGCCCCCTAAGGTAAATAAGACCACAAACGCAATTGAAAACAGCATGGGTGCTTCAAAGGTCATCGCGCCTTTCCACATGGTGGCTGTCCAGTTAAAGATTTTTACGCCTGTCGGAACCGCAATAATCATGGTGGCGTACATAAAGAACAACTCACCTGAAATCGGCATACCAACGGTAAACATATGATGCGCCCAGACTATAAAGGATAGAAACGCAATAGAAGCCGTTGCATAGACCATCGAACTATAACCAAATAAAGGTTTACGCGCAAAAACGGGAATAATAGTCGATGCAATACCAAAGGTCGGCAAAATCATGACATATACTTCAGGGTGTCCAAAGAACCAAAAAATATGCTGATATAACACAGGATCACCCCCACCTGCGGCATCAAAAAAGCTGGTCTCAAAAAAGCGATCGGTTAAGAGCATGGTCACAGCCCCTGCAAAAACAGGCATAATGGCAATTAATAAAAAGCCAGTAATCAACCATGTCCAAACAAACAGCGGCATTTGCATTAAGCTCATTTTTGGCGCACGCATGTTTAAAATGGTGGCAATAATGTTGATCGCACCCATGATGGATGAAATCCCTAATAAATGCACAGAGAACACCGCAAATGGCAAGGCATCACCTGTTTGTAATACTAAAGGTGGGTATAATGTCCAGCCTGATGCAGGCGCGCCGCCTTCCATAAATAAAGTACTGGCAAGCATTAAGATGCCTGCCACCAACATCCAAAAACTCATGTTGTTCATTCGTGGTAACGCCATATCAGGCGCACCAATCATCATCGGAATCATCCAGTTGGCAAAACCAACAAAGGCGGGCATAACCGCGCCAAAAACCATCACTAAAGCGTGCATGGTAGTCATGGAGTTGAAGAACTGAGGTTCAACAAATTGCATTCCAGGTTCAAATAATTCGGCACGAATAATTAATGCCATGGTGCCACCCACAAAAAACATGATGAGTGCAAAAATTAAATACATCGAACCAATATCTTTATGGTTGGTCGTGACAATCCACCGCATCCAGCCCTTTGCAGGCCCGTGATCGTGGTGATCATCTGTATGTTCGTGTTCAGATGCTACCGCAGACATAATAGTTACCTCTTTAAAATATGTAAAAAAGATTTAAACGAAAAAAAGATGTTCTTAATCGTCATCATCGTCGTCATCGTTAGCACTGACTAATTCAGCTTGTAATGACTTAATTTTAGAAGGTTGTACTAAATCGCCAACCGCATTACCAAAACTGTTTCGGGTATAGGTTATAACGGCTGCAAAGTCTGCCGCACTCAACATTGACCCAAATGCTGGCATCATTCCTTGACCATTCATCACTATATTAATTTCATTGCCTATATCACCTGTGACCATTGAACTGCCAGCAATTGCAGGGAAAGTGCCTGTCATGCCAGAACCATCATCCATGTGACAAGACGCACAACTACTGGTATAAATACTTTTCCCTTTTGTCATTAATTCTTCATGCGTCCATTCTCTATCGGCCGCCGCTAATTGAGCTTGTGCCAACGCTTTTTGCTCTTTAACCCAAAGCTCATAGTCAGGCTTATCCATAGCAATCACAACAATCGGCATAAACCCATGATCTTTACCACACAGTTCCGCACATTGACCACGATAGGTGCCCGCTTTTTCAACCAATGTCCACGCTTCATTAATAAAACCTGGAATGGTGTCTGTTTTCCAGCCTAAATCGGGTACCCACCAAGAATGCAGTACATCCGCAGCGGTAAATAAGAAACGAATTTTAGTATTCGTCGGAATCACTAACGGTTTATCAACGTTTAATAAGTAGTGGTCTACCGTTCTAGGGTCAATATCAGAGCCTAATTTACGCGCTTGATTACTCTTTTCATCTAAGCTACTAAAAAAATGAACCCCATTATCAAGGTATTCATATTCCCATTTCCACTGCCAACCTGTCACCTTAATCGACATTTCAGATTCACTGACATCATCCATTTCAATCATCAACTTAGTGGCAGGAATCGCCATTGCAATCAAAATAATGGTCGGAATAATCGTCCAAATAATTTCAACAGTGGTATTTTCATGAAATTGTTCGGCCTTATGACCTTTCGACTTACGATGATGATAAATCGAATAAAACATGGTGCCAAAAACAGCAACGCCAATAAAGACACAGACCCATAGCGTAAGCATATGTAAGTCATAAATGTCATTACTTGTTTTTGTCACCCCTTTCATTAAATTAAGAGTGTAATCACTTGCCTCTACCGATTTTAACCCCAACATCATCAAGGTTAAATAGACAAGCTGTAGCTTTGTTTTCTTCACGGAGCAGCCTCCCAGTTTGTAGTTATAAACTAATATATTGTTACTTTCATCACATGTAATCCTCTATTTACGCTCAAAAAATAGGGCTTCACGCGGATAATAATTCTTATAATTCAATAAGTAACAACATTTAACGTACTTAATACGCTAAGTAAAAATAGTTCTAAAGTTATTAAAATATTAACTGGACAATTTTAACGCATGAGACGGGTGTAAGCTAGAAAGCTTTTACATTTGGTATAAAAAAAGGTCTGTGAGCGCCAAAGCATCACAAACCTTATTATAAATAAAGCGGTCTTTTTAGCTGTTTAAAACATCCGCATAAGGCATATCAAATGCGGGAATATGACTATCTAACCATCCTTTTACCATCTGACCCACTTCCTCCGTGACCTCGGCTTCACCTGCATGGAATTTAGCTTGTAAACCCGCGCAAATTCCTACCAACGCATCATGTTGCGCTTTATGAGCCTCAAACCCTGTATAGTTTTTTTCTTCCATTTCTTTTTCTTCATGAGCAAAATGCTCGACAACATAAGCGACTAAATCATCCAACTGCACACCAACCTCACCACGTTCAACCCCACTAATCGCTGAATCGTATACTTTATTGAGTTTATCGAACAATACCTTATGTTCATCATCTGCAAAATTAACATTGGTTTCATGTTGCTCGACATTCCAAGTAATTAAAGCCATTATTTCGTCCTCATTATTATATTAGAAATATATACCGCATCAATATTATTGTTTATCTATTATTGAAATGCAAGCCTTATAAATCAAGCCTTTTAAAGGTAAGTGGTTCTCATTTATACTATTGATTTTATTAATTATTTTTTACCCTTATCACGTTTAGGTTTTTTTATAATGATTTCCAAACTAGCTAATAATGATTCTTATTTAATCCCTAACTGGGATATTCCGCCACATGTTCACGCTATTATGACCTTACGTCAAGGAGGCAACAGCTTAAAGCAATATGCCTCACTCAATCCTGCCACCCACGTTGGGGATAATCTTGAGACCGTCATGGAAAACCGACAGCTTATTCGAGAAAAGTTAGCACTTCCCTCTGAACCTGTTTGGTTAAATCAAACCCACAGCACGATCGTTGTTCAAGCGGATAAAACCAGTCTTCTTCCCGAAGCGGATGCCAGTTTTACCGAAAAATCAAATACAGTTTGCACAATTTTAACCGCTGATTGCCTGCCTTTATTACTATGTTCCCAAGATGGCGGTAAAATAGCCGCTATTCATGCAGGTTGGCGAGGATTATTAGCGGGTATTATTGGAAAAACCGTTCAAAAAATGCACTCAACGTCATTATCAGTTTGGCTTGGCGCGGCGATCGGGCAATGCTGTTTTGAAGTGGGTGCAGAGGTTCGGACATCCTTCATCAACAAACATACGCATTTTGAAAAAGCCTTCATCCAAACAAGCCCTCAAAAATATCACATGGACATTTATCAATTAGCGCGGATTGATTTAGCGCTGAATGGCATCAATACTATCTATGGTGGCAGTTTTTGCACCGTTTGCGATGCAGATCGCTTTTACTCATACCGCCGAGATCAACAAACAGGGCGTATGGCGACCTTAATTTGGAAAGACTAAATGGACACATTACTACTCATCATTATTTTTACTGCATTAGGAGGTGTACTCAGCGTAACCGCCGCAGGGTTATTTCTACTCTTACCCGAAAAACAACAAAACTCGGTCTTACCACACGGCATAAGCTTTGCGATTGGTGCTTTATTAGCCGTCGCTTTTTGGGGATTAATTCCACACGCCTTTGAAGAGGTTGACCCCTCACAATTCCAACATTTATCAGGAATGATTTTGATTGGAATTCTGGGATTTTTTATTTTAGAAAAATTTTTAATTTGGCGGCATTGTCATCATAATCACTGTGATGCCCACAACGAAGGTCATGAAAGTCCCGAAGTAAAAGACCATCAAGCCGCAGGGACATTAATTATTGTGGGCGATAGCATTCACAACTTTGTCGATGGGGTCTTAATTGCCGCCGCCTTTTTAACCGATATTCAACTTGGCATCGTCACCAGCCTTGCGGTTGCCGCGCATGAAATACCCCAAGAAGTCGGCGATTTTGCCATTTTATTACAAAGTGGTTACAGTAAAAAGAAAGCTATTTTTTATAATATACTTGCCAGTTTCGGGACGGTTGTCGGCGGCATTTTAGCCTACTTTTCCCTGGAAGATTTACACGACATCCTTCCCTATTTTTTAACCCTTGCCGCATCAAGCTTTATCTATATCGCGGTGGCGGATTTAATCCCGTCCTTACATAAAAAAACCGACCTAAAAACCTCCTTACAACAAATTGGGCTTATTATTGCAGGGGTTTTATTAATTGGCGGCTTGCACAATCTTGCCTTTATCGCCGAACATCATTAATACTTAAAGATCACTTTATTTTTTCAATCTCATTCATTCAAACAAAAATTATCATGACTTACGCTAAAACTTACCTAAAACTTACTGCCTTGTGTTTTTCTATCGGTGCATTCAGTCTTGGAACGATAACCCCTGCGGTTGCCGAATCAAAAACCGCTTCCACTCAGACAGAAGGTAAAGTCATTGACATTATCAATGTAACATCCTACACCTACGTTCAAGTTCAAACAAAAAAATCCAAAGTTTGGGTTGCCGCCCCCACCACCCCCATAAAAAAAGGCTCGGTTATCCGTTTTTCAACCAAAATGCCCATGGAAAATTTTCACAGTGATTCCATCGACAAAACCTTTCCCCTTATTTATTTTGTGAACCGTCTAAGCTCAGATGCCGATAAAACATCCTCTACAAAAAAATCTTCCCCTCATACTAACGTCAAATCTACGGGTAAAAAAATAGTCGGTATTAAAAAAGTAGAAAATGGCAAAACAATTACTGAAATTTACGCTGAAAAAGAGGCACTAAAAACTAAAATAATAAAAGTTCGAGGAAAAGTAACCCGATTCTCGGCAGATATTATGGGAAGCAATTGGTTACACCTTCAAGACAGTAGCGGTATGAAAGATTTAACCGTCACGACAAAGGCAAAAGCAACGGTAGGCGATATTGTAATTATTGAAGGAAAACTCTCGGTTAATAAAGATTTTGGTCACGGCTATGTTTACCCTGTGATTGTCGAAAATGCCAAAATTAGCAAAGGAAAGTAATATTGCTTCTGCATTGTTAAATAGACTCCACGCCGTACTGTGATGCTTATAAATTATTTGAGTCATAAAATTTCATTCTTAAATCAATACGTTACCAATATCTGATGATCTTTAATAGCTTTGATTTTTTATTTGCATTCTTACCAGTCTCTTTTTTTATATATTTCTTTTTACTTCAAAAGCGCCTAGTTATTGGTGCAAAATATTTTTTAGTTTTCTCGTCATTGTTTTTTTATAGTTACTGGAATGTTCGTTATTTACCACTTATATTATCCTCTATGCTGTTTAATTATGCCGTTGGGAGATCCTTAAATGGAAAATTTAAAGCCATGCCATTTAATAAAAAATACATATTAATTTTTGGGATAATAGCCAATGCGGGCTTACTCTCTTATTTTAAATATTTTGACTTTTTAATTGATAATTTTAATCATGCGTTTAATGGCTCAACTCCTTTGTTAAACGTAGCTTTGCCTTTAGCTATTTCCTTTTTTACCTTTCAGCAAATTGCTTATTTAGTCGATTCTTACCGAAATGAAACGACAGAATATGGTTTTTTAAATTATGCTCTTTTTGTCACTTTTTTTCCTCAGCTTATCGCAGGACCTATTGTTCATCATGCTGAAATGATGCCTCAATTTGCATCAAAATGGAATTTAGTCAAAAATTATAAAAATATCGTCACAGGGCTGTTTATTTTTTCTATAGGGTTATTTAAAAAAATAGTGATTGCTGATCTCTTTGCATCATGGGTCACTATTGGCTTTGATGAAGCCCCTGTACTTAATTTTTTTGAAGCGTGGGCAACTTCACTTTCTTATACTTTTCAATTATATTTTGATTTTAGTGGCTATACGGATATGGCAATAGGAGCCGCCCTCCTTTTTAATATTAACCTTCCGATTAATTTTAATTCCCCTTATAAAGCATTAGATATTCAAGATTTTTGGAGGCGCTGGCATATTACTTTGTCGCGTTTTTTACGAGATTACCTCTATATTCCATTGGGTGGGAATCGTAAAGGCTTATTTAGAACGTATAGTAATATTCTTGCAACATTTATTCTAGGGGGGCTTTGGCATGGCGCAGGTTGGACATTTATTTTCTGGGGTTTTTTACATGGAATGGCGTTAGTCATTTACCATATTTGGAAAAAAATAGGCGGTAGAATGCCTAAGGTACTTGCTTGGTTTATTACTTTTAACTTTATAAATTTTTCTTGGATTTTTTTTCGAGCAAAAGAATGGGAAAGTGCTGTAAAAATTATTGATGGAATGCTTGGATTTTCTGGAATAGTCATTACATATAAACGTGAAAAACTGTTTTCATTTTTATCTTATTTTGATAATGTAAGTTTTGGTGAAGTAACTCAACATATAGGCGGAGGGTCTAATGCATTAAAAAGTATATTAATTGCCTTTATTATTTTATTAGGGTTTAAAAACTCATTTGAAATAGCTTTTAGAGAAGAGTTGAAGGTTTATCAAGCAATATTCACAGGGTTTACTTTTATGCTTGCTTATTTAATGACCATAGAAGCCAGTGAATCACCGTTTTTATATTTTAATTTTTAATTTAAAATAATAATGAAAAAGGCTAATAAAAATAAATCATTGCTAATCATAATGGGACTTACATTTATTGTTATCTTATTAGTGTACATCGTTAATTTTAATTTTTTGGTAAATAAAGATATAAAAATTTCACATTCTTATAAACATTTTCTTCTTGAGTATACTAATAGCCCACGTTTAATTATTGAAAGTGGTTCAAATTCTTTTTATGGAATTAATAGTACTATGCTCGAAAAAGAACTGGGGTTGTTAACTATTAATTTAGCGGATAATGGCGGTTATCCCTTAAGTCATAAATTGTTAAGGATTGAAAAGTATGCAGGGAAAGGTGATATTGTATTATTACCTTTAGAGTGGCAACATTATAGTTACGGAGATATACCAAGTAATTATTTAGACAGTTTATTCGAGCCATTAAATTATTATTATAATAGCCTTCCATGGATAGAAAAGATAAAGATAATAGTGAATGTTCCTTTCTTAAACTGGTTAAAAATGTATACTGATGGTAAAGCCTTTTCCAGTAAAACCTTTACCGCCCAGTCTCAAATTGAATATAAAATGTTAATGACTTATGAGCAACGATTTAAAAATTTAGAACGTGGAGATGCAGTATCTATAGATACAACCATTTTTAATAGAAATCGATGTAATAACTTTATTTTTCCTTATCAAGATGAAGATGGTTTTTATATCTCTAATAAATTTAAAAAAAATGTTAAATTAATTCATAAATTACAAAAAAAAGGAATAAAGGTATTTTTTACATGGCCTTCTGTTGCAGGTAATAACTGTTATGAAGGAAAAGAGAAAGAAGCATTTAAAAAATTTGTTGAAAAAATAAAAACCTATCTTGTTAAAAATAAACTAACTATTATTTCAGAGCCTGAATTGAGTAAATTTGGAGATCAATATATTTATAGTATAAATTACCATATTATTCCAAAAGCGCGTGATATACGCACTAAAAATTTAATTCAAGAGATTAAACAATCAAAAATATTTAAATGGTTTAATATTTCTAGTAATCCCCCCTATAAACTCAATATTAACTCCTCTACATTAAAAGAAAACATATTAGAATCATTAACTAAAGTACGCAACGGGGAGGTTTTAAAGCTTGGTAACGAATTTTTAAATAAGAATGTTTTTTTAATGAAGGGTTGGTTTTTTCATGATGGCAAACGATTATGGAGCCAAGGGAATAGCAGTTTTATCTTAATTAATTTAGATGAGACCTTGGTAGGTAAAGCCTTGAGTATGAAGATGGAATCCTATCATTATAAAAAAGTAGATCAATCAAAAACAACCATTATTATTAATGGAAAAACAATCACTAAGGCAATATTAAATGGTAAAAATAATATTTTAATTCCTAAAGAATTAACAAAAAGTGGTGTTTTAAAAATAGAGCTTCATTATAGTGATGTTAAGTCACCTTCTGATTATGGCGATGATAAAAATGATCATAGAAAATTTAAACTATGGATTGTATCTTTAATGTTTTTAACCACAAAAGAATAAGGAAATACTTAAATTTACGATAAAAGTAATTTTATAGGGCTGTGTGCCGATGATAGGAGGCGCATCGTTCGTAAATGGTGCGCTTTTCTTCGATCAGCACACCTTATCGGGACTTGACACCTAGAGCCTACGAGCAAAAAACATAAAAATTATTCGCTCAACTGGAAGCACTGGTTAGACTGTTATGGGTGAGAAGCATAATTTAATGTTTCTACAACCCATTTATTAATGCTCTTTCCCTCAGATCTTGCCACATTTGCAATATCTTCATGTAGCTCTGATGGAATTCGAATATTAAACTTACCAGAGTAGTTCTTTTTAGGCTCAACACCATCTTCCAGACACATTTCAAGAAATACATTAAGGGAAACAGCCCCTTCTTTTTTTAACCCTTCAATGTCACTTGCATAAAAATCAGCACCACCATTTAACCCTAGAAACTCACCTCGAAACATTTCAATTTCAGGGTCATATTGAATTAATGCGCGGTAATTATTAATTTCCATTATATTCATTTTGGCACTACCTTATTTTCTCTCAACCATTCACGAATATTGGCGACAGCTCCTTTGTCTGTATTTGGTGAGGGGTGAGGACGATGAAATACTTTTCGAGTATTGAACAAACGAACACCAACACGCGAACCTTCACGTTCACTAATTTCTGCACCGAGTTCAATAAACAAAGACTCAATATCATTCCATTTTATATTTCCACTAATAGGACGATTAAAAATAAGTTCCAGTGTTTTTTGGTGCTTTCGCTTCATTTTCAAATGGTACCAATTTACAGTACTAATATCAATAGAAAATTATAGCTTATAATTTTCACAAAAGTCTAATGCCGAGTTGAGCGGCGTGGAGTTTCGGTCTAATGTTTCCCCGAAACGTGAACGTCCGCTCGAACGTTTTGGTACGCCCAGCATGGGCGTAAACTAATGAGGTGAAAGTCCTCTGTGGGAGAACCTATCTTATTCATCTATTTTGAATAAGTA
>JAGLEW010000109.1 GCA_023144875.1 Methylococcales bacterium | reverse complement strand
CTCGAAATCATGCAGGGTGCTGATATAAAGAAACAACCATTATTGACTTATGTGTCGGTGCAAAATAAACAACGGCGCAATTTTCGATTAGCAATATTCAAAGGTTGTATTTTACTAAATACTAATTTTCGCCATGCACAGTTTCAAGGGGCAAATTTAAAAGAGGCTAATCTTCAAGGGGCAAGTTTATGGAGGGCTAATCTTCAAGGAGCAATTTAATGGAGGGCTAATCTTCAAGGAGCAACTTTAATGGGTGCTAATCTTCAAGGGGCAACTTTATGGAGGGCTAATCTTGAAGGCGTTTATTCTAATCATAATGATAATAAATTTTCTAGTCAAAAGGGAAAACCAGCGGATATTGCTGGTATTTCGACAGAAGTATTAACCACAGAAAAAGTAGAAATAATCATGGCTGAATTACAGGCTTTTATTTTTGATGAATACCCTCTTCTGGAAACGATAAGAACAAGGCTAGAAAAAGCCGTAGGTAAAGACCCCATTGAGTGGGTGAAAAATCAACAGGGTATTAAGCTGGGTGTGTTGAGTGAAGCCGATTATGACAAAATAGACAAATCCGTCACCAATCCGAAAGCAAGGCAAAGAATGGGCTTTCCACCGTTGGCTGATGACTGAAATTTAGATCCTTCTACGCCCTCAACAAGGCAACGCGGTATAATCAAACGCTTAATTTTTATGAATGGTTTTTTACAATGCAAGCTCTTTTTTCCTCGTTACCTTTTTCAAAAGCGCAACTTACTAATTTGGATTCTTTAGGTTATAAGACCATGACTGCTATTCAAGCGCAGGCGATTCCCGCGACTTTGCAAGGCAAAGATTTGATTGCTCAAGCAAAAACGGGCAGTGGAAAAACGGCGGCGTTTGGCTTGGGTTTGTTAGAACATATTAATCCACGTTTTTTTGGCGCACAGGCGTTGGTTTTATGCCCCACGCGTGAATTAGCCGATCAAGTGGCAAAAGAGTTGCGTAAATTAGCGCGCAGTATTGCAAATATAAAGTTGTTGGTGTTATGTGGTGGTCAATCATTTGCGTATCAAAAAGCGTCCTTGCGTCATGGCGCACATATTATTGTAGGAACGCCTGGGCGAATTCAAGATCATCTCAATCGAGAGACCTTAAATTTAAAGGGTTTAAAAACCTTGGTCTTGGATGAAGCCGACCGAATGCTTGATATGGGTTTTTTGGAGGTGATTGAGGCGATTATTAAGGAAACCCCAAAAACGCGCCAAACATTATTATTTTCAGCGACTTACCCTAATGCGATTAAAAAAATGTGCTTAGGGGTTTTGCATGATCCTGTGACGGTAAAAGTTGAAACCGAACATTTAGAAGGGACGATTAAGCAAGCTTTTTATCAGGTGAAAGCTTTTCAACGCACGGATATTTTGCTGGCTTTATTTGAACATTATCAACCAAAAAGTACGGTGGTTTTTTGTCAAACAAAAATACAATGCCGTGAGGTTTCACAATTTTTAAATCAGCATAAGATTGAAACATTGGCGCTTCATGGGGATTTAGAACAGCGTGATCGTGATCAAGTGTTGGCTTGTTTTAGTAATCAGAGTTGTTCGGTGTTGGTGGCAACCGATGTGGCGGCACGCGGTTTGGATATTAAATCGTTGGATGTGGTGATTAATTTTGAACTGCCACGAGACCCTGAAATTTATGTGCATAGAATTGGTCGAACGGGTAGGGCAGGTGCGACAGGATTGGCGTTAAGTTTGTTTACGGATGGTGAAAAAAGACGCTTTGATGTTTTAAAAGAGGCTCACAACGAGGATTATAAGGTTGATGAGTTGGATTCTTTAACCCGTGATAAGCCTTTTAAAGTACGGCCTACGATGTCAACGATTCAGATTAATATGGGGCGTAAAAATAAAATTCGAGTGGGGGATATTTTAGGGGCTTTAACAGGTGATGGCGGCTTAAAGGGGTCTGAAATCGGTAAAATAAATTTATTTGATTTACACAGTTATATTGCGATTGATCGGATGGCAACGCAGAAAATACTCAGCTATTTTGTTACAGGAAAAATAAAAGGCCGTGCGGTTCGGGCGCGAAAACTGTAAGTGATTAGGATGATAGTGACATGATTCAACCATAACGCTATCATCCAATTAAAAAAGATTAACTGCTCATAAACCCAAGGTCTTTGGTCGCAAAATTGGCTAAATTTGGAAATAGTTGCGCTTGTAAAGCATCATCTGCCCCAAACCATTTGGTTAATGTGGCTAAATATTGATCGGTGGCTATTTCAGGAATTAAGCGTCCTTTTCGACCATAATCTTGAGTTCCTTCTAAGTTGAGGCTTGGCATGGTGCCATAACTTTGGTTGCCATTGACCGCGCCGCCCATCACAAAATAATGCCCACCCCACGCATGGTCTGTGCCTGCGCCATTGTGTCCAATACTGCGCCCAAAATCAGACATGTTAAAGGTGGTCACTTCGTCGGTCATGCCCATTTCATCAACGGCGGTTTGAAATTTATGCATGGCTAAACTCAACTCTCTTAGTAAAAGCGAGTGTCCATTTATTTGATTGCTATGGGTGTCGTAGCCTGTGTGCTCAACAAAAAATATTTGGCGTTTTAATCCTGATTGCTTACCATGATCTATTAATTTTGTCACCGCTTCTAAGCGTTTGATTAAGCTTAAATTATCGCTACCTGATTTTGAACCAGGGAGGTTTTTTTCAATCCCTGTTTGGCTGGTTCTTTTGGGAACACTAAACAATGGTTGACCGTAGGAATCAGTGCTATTAAAGGTTCTGGAATTTGCCCAAATAATTTTTAAATGTTTAGGTATTTCGGTGGAGTCGGATACAAAATCGCCATAAAGCTTTCTAAATAAATTGGTACGAGTTTGATTCCCTAATGAAGCGGCTATGGCACGTTGGTCATCTGAAAAAGAACTATAGCCTTGCGGTTTGATGTCCATGACTAAAGGAATGGTATCGTTACCAATCAACATTCTATTGTTGCCTGAAAATGAGGTGTTCATGCCTAAATAACTGCCATTATTAACGCCACTCCACGCATCAAATAAGCGCCCAGCCCAGCCCGCACTGTTTAGGTTGTTCGCGATGCCCGTTTGCATGACCCGTTGTTGATGATTATGGGCAAATAACATGGTTGGTAAAATCGCACTATTATTTTTTATTGTCGTTCTTGTGACAGGTTGTACTAACGAACCCATATTTAACACGGTCGCAAGTTTATTTTGTGTCATTAATTGGGCTAATTCGGGCATCAAGCCATTAATGCCAATGCCTGCCGTTGGGCGTTTATACATGCCTTTAACATAGCATTCGGTCATCGGTGTATAGGCAACGCCATTGGTGCTATAAGGGTTGTTTGCTTGGGTGCCTAAGTTAACATTGCCGCTGGAGTCATTTATAAACGCGTTAATCAGTCCGCTTAAATCATTATTAGCGACGGCCATATTTGATCGAATGGTTTGATAGTTATCATAGCCTGCTTCTCCTGTGGTCACTATCGGTAAAATCATATTAACCGAGTCATTCCCGCCTTTTAAAAAGATACAGACTAATGCTTTGTAATCGCTAAAACCTGGGTCTGCTGCAAATGATAACGCGGGCATTAAAAAAGGGGATATTGCTGCTGTCGCTGAAAACTTTAAAAAGTCTCTACGTGTCTGTTTCATAATAGTATGCCTTAATTTTTCTTAATCTTGAATCATATAAATATGAGAAGGGACGATAAATCGTAGAGTTTTTCGTATAATTTTCCATGCCGCATCTTCTGTATCAGCATGATAAAAATCAAAATAGTTAACAATTGTCGATTGTTGTGCTGAGGTTAATTTACGGGTCAATATTTTGTCTTCTAAATGATCCAGTAATGCATTAATGGCCGCATCTCTTGTGGTTTTTTGGTTGAGTCCTGCAAAGCCATCATTCGGGTCATTCAGCGCTATTTTCATAACCGCCAGTTCATCGGCAATTGAAATCGTTAAGTTATGTTTATAACTGTGTGAACTCAGTGTATTTTCAAAAGCGGATAAAGAACCTTGTTGTTTTATTCCTTTGATTCGCTCATTTCGTTGCATCAAGTTAAAGATATAATTATTAACGGAGGCCAGTCTAAAGCCAGTTTGAACTTGCAATTCAGGCGCATTGAATTTGTTGTTGATGAAATCAGCGTCATTCGGGGTGTAATTAGGCGAATAAAAGTTAAATACACTGCTCGCTTGCATTGCTTCTTGCCCTAAAGAGGCGTTGAGTGATTCAATGCTAAATTGTGCATTATCTAATTTTTTAACGTCAAAGGCTTTTAAGAATTGTAATATGGCTAACAAGGGTTCTTTTACTTTACCAAATTGAGCATTATCGGTTGAGCCTTTTTTTGCCTCATCGTCTAATAAAATTGCTTTCAGTACCGCTTTTAAATTACCTTTGACACCCGTGCCATCATCATTGAAGACAGTCGCTACTCGGCTAATATAAGCGGCAGTTGGGTTAGAGGTAACGAGACGTTGAATTAATTGTCTTGAGACAAAAGGTGCCATCGAAGGGTTATTCATTAAAATTTGAATCGCTGAATCGACATCTTGTTGACCTGTTTGTCCCGCAGGAATATTTATCCCTAAGATGGTTTTAGCACCTGCCTCATGATAGGTTGCATCAAACTCCATAGGCATACCATATTTACCAATGCCGCTGGTTGAATACCCAAACCTTGTAATGTAAGGGGTGTGGTTGTCTAATAATTCCCAGCCTGTCCAAATTTTAGCCATTTCCTCGACATCGGATTGCGTATATGTGGGTACAGGTTGTCCGCCTTCTATGATAAAACTGCCATCTGTATTAAGTTTATATAAGCCAATACTAAACAATTGCATGATTTCTCTGGCAAAGTTCTCATCAGGTAAAATAACCCCACTGGCTTTTTGACTGCCTTGATGGGTTAAATACATGCCCATTGCGGGGGATAAAGCCACTTCTTTAAGCAGGTCTTTATAATTACCAAACGCATGTTTGGCTAAAATATCATAATGATAGGCCAAGCTATCCGCTCGTTCAGATAATGCCGCATCATTTTCTGATACAACGATTATTTGTGATAAAGCAAAGGCCATTCTTTGACGTAATTGATCCGAGGCAAACATAGTGCGTTCTGCCCACGAATCTTGTCGAAAGCCGCGCATATTAAACTGGGCATTGCTATTAAAGTTATTATTCGGATTTGTATAATAAACAAAGCTTTCAGGGTTTTTAGTCGGGGCTAAAGCACGAGCGGTTTTGATTAAAGCATTGATATGACTCTCTTGCTGAGCCAGTGGTAAGTCATAAGTAGAGGCTAATGCTAATTGATCGTTCATCCATTGGGTGGTACCAATTGAAATAAGGTGATCAATATCTGTTTTATTATGTCCAAAAGTGGTTTGGTTTAGAAACCGTATGGCTTCTTGTTTGGTGAGTAATTCTTTATAATCGGTATTAATGGTAAGCACTGTACTACGATTACCTGCCGCATCTTTTAAGGTGATGCTTAATGTTTTAACCCCATTGGCATCTACCGAGGTTAATTGGTTGTTAATATCGGCAATATTAATCGTAATTGTGGCTTTTCCATCTTCGTCTAATGTTGCAACGTTTAATGTGCCTATAAAAACCTTAGCGCCTGCTTCGCCTGTAATTTCAAAACTAACTAAGCCTGCTGAATTAATGCTTGGCGGGATAGATAAGGTTGGTAAATTTGGGGCAGTTGTATCAGGGGTGGTTTTTGCGATGGTAATATTTAAGGCGCGACTGATATTTCCTGCCGCATCTTTGAGCGTAATATTAAAAATTTTATTCCCATTATCCCCAGAAGTATCAAGATCAATATTTGTTTGGCCACTTTCATCCAGTGTGCTTGTTTCAGTTTCGCCAATAAATACTTTAGAGGCTATTTCACCCTTTAAGCCAATACTGACTAAATTTTTTGTGGTTGCCAAGACTAATATAGGACCACTAGGCGCTAGTGTATCGGCATTAGTTTGGTTATTGGTCGAGCTGACAGAGGCTTCATTCGCCGCTAAGGTACTAATAAGATGAGACTGGGCATCATTTACGGCGACAACCGTTTTTCCCATAGCGGTGAGTTGGGTGTTGATATCAGTGCTACTCATATCATCAATATGTTGTTCCACGGTAAAATTACTTTTAGCGACACTGGTAAGTTGAATCCCATTTTCAGGATTATTATCATCATCAAGCGATTGTAATAATACCGCTAAATTTAGCACACGATCATCACTGGTATTGGAACGATCTAAACCTAACAAATCGCCAAGAAACATTTTACCATCGGTTGCAATTGAATTAAGTTCTGCTGAAATAGCTAACGAGCCAACAAAAAATTGAACAGGGAACTGTTCGCATGAGAATTGACCTTCCGCGGTGGTAACACCTGTTTCATCATTGGCACATTTATAGTTGAGTCCTTCTATGGCCGAATCTAAAACAACCCCTGTTATTCGTTGCTTATTTGGTGTGCTGGTATTACAAGCCACCAAAAAAAGTATTGAAAGGTATACCGCTATTTTACTCACTTATTTTCCCCTGTCATTTTGAAATAGATTACACCAAACTAAGTAGCTTAAGGCGAGCATCTATTATTTATTACTATATTTTATATTGTGCTTAACTGCAAATCTTTTTTAATAATAATGACAATCAAGTGTAAGTATAAGATTACTCAAATAGGTGCTTTATCTATAATAAAAATAGTATATTTATTATATAAATCAATTGCTTGTATTTTTATTTGATTTATATCACATGTATATTTAATTAAAAATATAGTCGCATTGTTTTTATAGTTATTAATTAATATATTTTTATGATAATCGCCATTTAATTTTTATTGAAAATATAAAGTATATTGGTGGAAATTATAAAATATAATTTATTGAGTTATATTTTTATAGTAATGTTTTTTATAAATTATTCCTAATATTTTGAAGTTTCTCATGTGATTAAATAAATAGAAACTAGCGAAAGACGCTGAAATTAATAGCATCAAACACTCATCATAATTCTCTTTAAGATATTTTAAATTTCCCTAACACTAAAATACGGAATGTAAAGAGTTTAGTAGTTAGCAACTCTATGAATTTATACATTTTTTATGCACGGCTAGCGTGTTTATTTATTAAAGTAATCTCATGAGTTTCGCCACTAACAAGACAAAATATTTTTTGATATAGATTTAAAGTCCAGTGAATATATAATTAGGAACTGATTTTAGTCGCTAATTGATGATAAATATAGGTTAGTATCGCTATATTTTTGGCTAATAGCCTATATTTAAAAATAGACAAGGGCAAAATGTAAATATTATATTTTTAATCGACACACTAAAAATGTGCTTATTTGATGTATAAATTTGAAGGATAACCACTTATGTTTGTTGAAAAATACGGACTTTATCTAGTAATAACAATTAGTTTATTCGAAAAAATTGAAGTATCGCACATTTAAGGTGAATGTTTTATCATACGTACCTTATCAGTCGCACTATTTACTAGGAATTTTTGATGTTAGTGATTTTTGGTTGTCGTCTTGTTTTTTCTATTGTATTGCTGCTGTTAACGTCAGCGTGCAGTTATCATGAAATGATAAATCAAGCCGTCACAGGAAATACTGACCAAAAAAATAAGGCAATTTTAAAATTAGATACCTATGGGCATGAGGCGCTTATTAGAGACCTATTAATTAGTACAAATACTGACCTTATTAGTGCCAGTGATGATAAAACGATTCGGGTGTGGGACAGTCAAACAGGAAAAGAAAAACGCAAAATTTTAGGTCAAATTGGTCAAGGGGATGTGGGAAAAATTTATGCAATTGCCTTGAGTGCTGATAATCAGTACTTAGCTGTTGGGGGTTATATGGGCGGAGCACCGGGTGAGATGACGCTTAAAAAAGGGATTATTAAAATTTACCATTACCCCAGTGGCAAATTAATACAGGTTTTAAAGTCACACATGAATGTGGTGTTAGATCTTAATTTTAGCGCGGATAATCACTATTTGGTGTCAAGTTCTGCTGATCACAGCGTAAAGCTTTGGAAAGTAGATGACTGGACATTGCAAGAAACGATGACGAATCATGATGAATTTGTGTATGCCGTACTGATGCTTACTCATCCACAGGGAGGCTATGACATTTATTCAGTCGGCTTTGACAAAAAAGTAAGTTTGCATCATTTTAAAAATAATAAGCTGATGTTGGTTAACGAATTTAGCGGTGATTATAAGTTTCAATACTTAGCCAGCAATAATAAGCATATTGCCGTATCGGGTGGTAGTCATAAAATTTTTATTTTAAACCGAGATTTAACGTTAGCACAAACGATTACGAGCAATACAATACCTGAAGGCTTGGCGTATAGTCCTGACGGAAAAACACTCGCCACAGGCACGGCTTCGCATCCACTTGAGGTTCATGTTTATCAACTTCCAGATTATGTAAAATCTGCTTCGTTTAAAAACCATACTAATTTAACGAAATCACTGGCTTTTTTAGATAATCAAACCATTGTTAGCGCGGGGGGTGATAACAATGAAATTTTTATTTGGGATAAGGTGACCGCAAAAATAACAACTAAAATTATTGGGGTTGGTCAAACCATCTGGAGTGTTGGTATTAAAGAAGGTGCAATTGCATGGGGAAATCAGGCTAAAAATGTACATAATAATCGCGCGTGGCGTTTGCAGACTTGGTTAAACCTTCATGAGTTTGACCGCCATAGTAATCCTCAAAATTTTAGACGTATTTATGCACAGCAAGGTACATACCGCCTTAGTCATAGTAAAGGAGGAGATTATGACTATACCGATGGGGTGCTTACTATAAACCACAAAGGTAAAAAAATTGCGCGTATTATTCGTGATTCGAGTACGGGGCATCAGCATAGAATTTATGGCTGGTATGGTGATTTGATTATTAGTGGTGGCAATAGTGGGCATTTAAAAATTTATAATCTTGATGGGAAAGAAATCGCTTCGTTGATTGGGCATACGGGCGAAATATGGTCGATGGCGGTTGATGAACAACGCTTAGTAACAGGGGGAAATGATCAAGTATTAAGGCTATGGGATTTAAGTGTTTTGAATCAAGAGGATCCGCCCTCAAAAATTTATCCGTTACTGAATGTTTTTATCTCACGAGATGATGAATATGTGGCGTGGACAAAAGAAGGTTTTTTTGATGCCTCAAAAGAAGGGGCAAAATACATCGGTTACCATATTAATAAGGGCGAAGAGGCCGCCGCTGAATTTGTGTCAGTGGATAAATTTTACAATAGTTTTTACCGCCCCGATTTGATTGCTAAAACGTTAAAAGGTGAGGATATTAGTGGTTATTTTAAAGAGTTGTCGATCGAAAAAACCTTAAAAACAGGGCTTGCACCCACGGTAAAATTTAATACTAAATCTCATTTTAGTGAAAATCGGGATGTGACCTTAAGTTTAAAATTATGTGAAAAAGATGGGGGTTATGATAATGTGACCTTGTATTTAAATGGAGTTGCGGTGAATGTATTATCGTCGGATGATGCGTCATCAGCGTCTAAAAAAACCAGCTGTTTTAATGTTGACCATCCTATCTCGTTAGTGGATGGGGAAAATATATTAAGCTTTAGGGCGACGAATAAAACGGGGAATATTGATTCTAATACGGCTAAAATTACGCTTAAATACCAAGGACATTCACGCAAAAAACCCACGTTACATATTTTAGCCTTGGGCGTGGATAAATATCGCGATGGTGATTTGCAACTTAATTATTCAGTCGCCGATGCTACGGATTTTTTAAAAGCCATGACAACAGCGGCAGAATCTTTATTTACGGAGATTAAAACCTATCAACTGACCGATTCACAAGTTACCAAAAAAAATATTTTTCTTAAATTTAATGAAATTGCCAAAAAGACCACGAATGACGATGTGTTTATGCTTTACATGGCTGGGCATGGAATTACCGATCCTAAAACGGGCAGTTATTTTTATATTCCCTATGATTTTCGTTATACTAATGATGATAGTGTCCGTGAAAGAGGGATGAGCCAAAAAGATTTTAAATTAGCATTATCAAAAATTCAGGCGCTTAAATCCTTAACAATTATAGATACGTGTAATAGTGGCAGTTTTGCCGAAGCTCAAGCCAGTCGTGGCATGTCTGAAAAGACCGCCATTAATAAACTGACGCGTGCCACAGGACGCTCCACGATTGTTGCGAGCAGTAAAGATCAAGTCGCATTAGAAGGCTATAAGGGGCATGGCGTTTTTACTTATACCTTGATAGAAGCGTTAAAAGGGAAGGGTTATGGTCGAAATAATACCATTACAATTAAAGGACTGGCTGCTTATATAGAAGATGTACTCCCCGATAGAACCTATAAAAAATGGGGTTATGAGCAGGTACCTCAATCGCATATTACAGGGAATGATTTTCCAATTGGAATCCGACTTAATCCATGAAGGTTAATTTTTTAGGGGTTGAATAATACTTGATAGGCTTGCGCTGATTGCTCAACATCCTTTTGAAAAACGCCGCCAATTACAGCGAGTAAATCCGCGCCTGCATTTAACAGTGATTGTCCATTTTCGGGTAATATGCCACCAATGGCAACAATAGGCACAGTTATTTTTTTACGCGCTTCGGTGAGTGTTGTTAATTCTGCGGAAGCGGCTAATGGTTTGGATGTGGAAGGGAAAAAACGTCCAAAAGCAACATAATCCACGCCTTTTTTTTCAGCGCTTAAGGCATCATTTAAATCGTTGTAACACGACACCCCAATAATTGCTTCAGCCCCTAATATGGTGCGCGCGTATTCAATATCACCGTCTTCTTTCCCCAGATGCACCCCATCAGCATTAATTTTTTTTGCCAATTCAACATCATCATTAATAATAAACGGAACTTGATAACGTTGGCATATTTTAAGCAATGCATAGCTTAAAACTACTTTATGACTTGGGTTTTTATCACGGTATTGAATCACCACCGCACCGCCTTTAATGGCCTGTTCTACCTCGGTAATAATCTGTTGATTGGTTTTATTTGGCGTATCGGTAATGGCATATAAACCTTGTGTTGGAAATTTCATAATTAATTAGTCATCCAAAATAAACGTTTAGGGTTATGTTGTCCTTTGCCTGTTTTATAGGCTTTTTCCAGTGTGTTCCATGTGAAATGTTGGGCTTCATCAATCGCGGCTAAGGGGTCTAACCCTTGTGCAATCAACCCTGCAATGCTACTGCTGAGCGTGCAACCTGAGCCATGATAGCGGTATGGTAATTTATCCCAGTAATAGGTGCTCAACGGTTCTTGGGGTCTAAAAAGGGTATTGGAAACACGCTTTGGGTCTGGTGATTCATCGGCATTGGTGATTAAAACGTATTTACAGCCTTTATCTAATAAGGCATTCGCACAATCTTTCATGATGGTTAAGCCCGTTAATAATCGAGCTTCTTTAAAATTGGGGGTTAAAATATGGGTGTGAGGTAATAATTTTTGATTAATGAAACGAGTTAAGCGTGAATCCGTGACGGTTTTTCCACCTCCTGCGGCGAGGACGGGGTCAAAAATAACAGGAATATCAGGATAACTTTCTAAAATGGCATAAATAGCACTGGCCACCTGTTCGCTGCCGATTAAGCCAATTTTAATAACATCCACAGGCATATCTTCAAGAATAGTTAGGGCTTGGGCGAGTACATCGTCTGCCTGTTGAGGAATAACGTTTTGGATGTTTGAGGTGTTTTGTTCCGTCAAAGCCGTTATAACGCTTACAGAATGGCAATGATGGCTAATAAGGGTTTCTATATCGGCTTGAATGCCTGCGCCACCACTAGGGTCATGACCTGAAAAAGATAGAACGATAGGAGAATGTTGCTTCATGAAGTTTGTATTTTTGAAAGGTAAGAAAAGAAAACCGCGGCTAAGGCGGCTTTCTTTGGTGTGAAATTATGGGTTGTAAAACTCCCCATCTTTCCGCAGATAAAACCACCAATTAATCATAATACATGCGAGATAAAAAATCGCAAAGCCAATTAAGGCGACTTCAGGGGTGGTTTCTTTAATTTGTTCACCGAGTACTTTTGGAATATAAAAAGCACCGTAAGCAGCCACCGCTGATGTCCAACCTAAAACAGGGCCAACTTGTTCTTTTGGAAACACCATCGCAATGGTGCGAAAGGTTGAGCCATTACCAATGCCTGTCGCCGCAAATAAAATTGAGAATAAAACAAAAAATGGGACAAAATATTCTTCAGGGGTTCCGCTGTTGTAAGCGGCCTTCATGTAATAGGCGACACCACCTGCACTTAACACCATAACGCCTGCACAAATATGCGTAACCCATGCGCCGCCAAACTTATCGGCAATCATGCCACCGACAGGACGAATCAAAGCCCCAATAAAAGGCCCCATCCACGCATACATTAAGGCACTTGGGCCATTGGGGTTGGGAACATCATGATTCATTACTCCTTCAATGATGACATGCTGATAACCAAATATAACTTTAATCGCTAAAGGAAAACAAGCCGCAAAGCCAATAAAAGAACCAAAGGTCATGGTATAGATAATACTCATCACCCATGTATGTTTATTGTCAAAAATTTGGTATTGGTGTTGTAAACTGTTACCAATTTGCCCCGGAATAATTTTGAGCAGTGAAACCGTCAACATAATAACGATGAATAAGACAATCTCTTTGGGTACTTTAAAGCCTGAGCCGTTAACCGATTCAGGTAACATTAGCCATAAACCAAAAACAGCACTGCCAAACGCAATTAAAAACATGCCTGAAATCATGCTAAAAGAAGTAATCGGGCTTCTATAAGTGGGGGAAACTTGTTCCGTCCGAATATTATTCATTCCAAACCAGCCTAAAAAAGCCAGAGGGATAAGCAAAATTAGCCAAATAAAACCTGCATTTTG
This sequence comes from Methylococcales bacterium, assembly GCA_023144875.1. Lineage (GTDB taxonomy): Bacteria > Pseudomonadota > Gammaproteobacteria > Methylococcales > Methylomonadaceae > WTBX01. Next base: position 3,105 of record JAGLEW010000109.1, on the reverse strand, counting down.
GATATAAGATTCCGTACCTGCGGGGATTTTTCCAATCAAACTGCCTGATGTGGAAACAAGGGTCATGGACTCTCCCGCCATTGAACCAAACAAGCCAAAGGTCATGAAAAGAGGGATCAAAATTTGCATGGTTGTCACGCCAAGATTTCCAAGCCCTGCATTAAGCCCTAAGGCCAAGCCTTGCATTTTTTTAGGAAAAAAGAAACTGATATTGGACATAGAGGACGCGAAATTACCCCCACCAAAACCCGATAATAAAGCCAGTACTTGAAATACCCAAAAAGGCGTGTTTTTATCTTGCAGAGCAATTCCTGCACCAAAGGCTGGAATCATCAATAAAGCGGTGGTAAAAAAAATCGTATTTCGGCCACCACAAAGCCGTATGAAAAAACTGCTAGGAATTCTAAGCGTTGCGCCTGTTAATCCAGCAATCGCCATTAATGAAAATAACTCAGATTTTTCGTATGGAAAACCTAGGTTTAACATTTGTACGGTAATAATTCCCCAATATAACCAGACAGCAAAGCCTGATAATAAACTGGGAATGGAAATCCATAAATTTCGATTGGCTATTTTTTTGCCTTTAGACTCCCAAAAATTGGGGTCTTCGACATCCCATTTTTCTAAATCTGCCACGTTGTGCTCCTATTGTAAGCATTAATAAATTACCTTAATTTTACGCGCTAATAGGTCAAAAATCGCTTTGTTTTCAAATTTTCAAAGCCTCACGAGACGGTTAAAAACAAAGCAATTTAGTAGGAATTTAAACCTAAGCTGTTTAATTTATTAGTGCTTTATCCTATTCAAGTATTCTTGGTTTTTGGCATTAATTTTTTATTAAAATAAATAAAACCGCACTCAAAGGGGAAAAATTTATCTAAAAATAAAAGCGGTTTGTATAAACTGTATATGATAGGTAAAAAAAGGGTACAATATTGCGCAATTTAAACCATCACTGAACATGGAGATACGTGTGAAAACAATAACGGACGTTCCTAGTCCTTTTTGTGGCATTGGAACCGATGACCTGACCATTGAGGTGCAGGGCGACTCTCTTAAAGTGATTGAGCATGGCTGTACATTAAATACCCCACAATTTGAGCAAGCAATCACCGATAAATCCCCTAGAATTAACGGTAAAGAGGTCAGCTTAGAACAAGCTGTTGCTCACGCGGCAACCTTACTCAGTCATACCAAACAATCGCTTATTGGCGGCTGTGCAACCGATGTCAATGGAATGCGTGCGTTGATGGCATTAGCGGATAAAAATAGTGCGGTGGTTGATAATGTTAATTTTAAAGGCGCAAAAAATAATTTTTTAGCCCTGCAAGACAGTGGCTGGATGAACACCACTTTGGCGGAAGTTAAAAACCGTTGTGATCTTTTTATCGTCATTGGCTGTGATGTTGAAGCCTTTGCACCGCGATTTTTTGAGCATTATTTGTGGAATAACGAATCCATGTTTTTAAAGGATACGGCTCAACGTGAGGTTATTTATATTGGTCAGCCACCATCAGGCGATGCCTCAACCTCACCAACAGGGGCTAAAGCGCAGGTTTTAAACTGTGATGCGGCTGATTTACCTGAAGTAGTGGCGGTGCTAAGAGCCTTGGTTAAAAATGTAGACATAAAGCTTGAAACCGTTGCGGGTATTGCCGTTGATGATTTAAAAGCGGTTGCTGATAAATTAAAATCAGCCCAATATGGGGTGGTTACATGGGCGGCAGGGAATTTAAATTTTTCACACGCAGAATTAACGGTGCAAGTTATTTGTGAAATGGTTAAAGACGTGAATGCCTCAGGGGTTCGCTGTTCAGGTTTACCTTTAGGAGGCAAAGAAGGCGATCAAACCGCGAATCAAGTCTGTGGTTGGCAAACAGGTTATCCTGCAAGAATGCGTTTTTCCAGTGGTTTTCCCGAATACGACCCATATTTTTATGACAGTCAACGTTTGCTTGATGAGGGCGAAGCCGATGCGCTGTTATGGGTTCATGCGTTTAATAGCGAAAATGTGCCGCCTAAAACCGATGTTCCTACGATTGTGGTTGGACGTTCAGGGATGGTGTTTGAACAAGAACCCGATGTTTATATCCCCATTGGCACACCGGGTATTGATCACTCAGGTCATACCTATCGAATGGATAATGTGGTCGCCATTCGTTTAAAAAAATTAAGAGATTCGGGGTTGCCGAGTACCGCCGACGTATTAACCGCCATCGAACAGGCTTTGTAGGAATTAACTATGTTGACAAAATTAACGGGCGGTCGTATTTATGACCCTACCAATGGTATTGATGGACAAATACGCGACCTTTATATCCAAGATGGCAAATTTATTGATGCGCCACAAAATGCACAAATAGATAAAGAGTATGACATAAAAGGTAAAGTCGTCATGGCGGGTGCGATTGATTTGCACACGCATATCGGGGGCGGTAAAGGTAATATTGCCCGAATGTTAATGCCTGAAAATCACCGCCTTGATACCGAACCACATACGCACATTAAACGCGCAGGCACAGGTCATGCGATGCCAAGTTCTTTTACCACAGGGTATCGTTATGCCGAAATGGGTTACACCGCAGGATTTGAACCCGCTGTATTACCCATTAATGCACGTCAAGCGCACATGGAAATGGGCGATATTCCGATTTTGGATAAAGGCGGTTATGTGATGTTGGGGAGTGATGATTTCCTACTTCGGATGATGACCGCCAAAAAAGATCAGCAAGCGATTAATGATTATGTGGCATGGACATTACACGCGGCAAAAGGCGTGGGTATTAAAGTGGTCAACGCAGGGGGCATTAATGCGTTTAAATTTAATCAACGTCAGTTAGATTTAGATGAGCACAATACGCATTATGAGGTCACTCCACGTGAAGTTTTAAAATCACTCGCCACCGCTGTCAAAGAATTAGGGGTTAAACATCCGTTACATGTTCATGGCAGTAATTTGGGCGTACCGGGGAATATTGAAACCACCTTAAATTCCATTGCAGGGGTTGAAGGCTTGCCAATGCACTTAACGCACGTTCAATTTCATAGCTATGGCACCGAAGGCGATTTTAAATTTTCATCAGGTGCGGCTCAAATTGCCGAAGC
>JAGLEW010000108.1 GCA_023144875.1 Methylococcales bacterium | reverse complement strand
ATACCCATTTTGAAGACATTTGTGACATTATGAAAGCCTATGATGTCTCCTTTTCCTTAGGCGATGGTTTGCGCCCTGGTTCAATTTACGATGCCAATGATGAAGCGCAATTTGCTGAATTAGAAACCCTTGGGGAGTTGACACAAATTGCGTGGAAGCACGATGTACAAACCATGATTGAAGGGCCTGGACATGTGCCTTTACACATGATTAAAGAGAACATGACCAAGCAATTAGAGGATTGTGATGAAGCGCCTTTTTATACCTTAGGGCCTTTAACCACCGATATTGCGCCAGGTTATGACCATATTACTTCGGTAATTGGGGCGGCGAATATTGGCTGGTATGGCTGTGCGATGCTATGTTACGTGACTCAAAAAGAGCATCTGGGTTTGCCCAATAAAGAAGATGTCCGTGAAGGGATTGTAACTTATAAAATTGCCGCGCACGCCGCGGATTTAGCCAAAGGTCACCCTGGAGCGCAAGCGCGTGATAATGCCATGAGTAAAGCGCGGTTTGAATTTCGTTGGGAAGATCAATTTAATATTGGCTTAGATCCTGAAAAAGCCCGTGAGTTTCATGATGAAACTTTGCCCAAAGATTCGGCGAAAGTCGCGCATTTTTGTTCAATGTGTGGGCCGCATTTTTGTTCCATGAAAATCTCGCAAGACGTACGAGAATACGCGGCTAAAAAAGGCTTTGATGAGCAAGAAGCTTTACAAAAAGGCATGGATGAAAAATCCGCCCAATTTTTAGACGAAGGCGCAAAAGTTTACCATAAGATTTAAAACTTAAACGATAAGGGTAAAGTACAACGCGCTTGTGCTTTATCTTTTTTATTCAATCGCTATTTAAGGCAAAAAGATGAAAAATAATCGTGCGATGATTGGCATTATAATGAGTTTAATCCTCAGTACGCAGGTGCAGGCAAAAGATACCTTTAAAGTCTGTGCTGACCCTTTAAACCCCCCGTATTCCAGTAAAAAACAAGACGGTTTTGAAAATAAAATTGCGGCTTTGTTTGCTAAAAAATTAGGTCAAGAAGTAGAATACTATTGGTTTCCACAGCGAATAGGTTTTATTCGGAATACCTTGCGGGTGGAGCTTGAAAAAGGTGTTTATAAATGCGATGTAGTGATGGGCTTACCAACGGGCTATGATTTAACCCTTACGACTCAGCCGTATTATCATTCGCACTATGTTTTATTGGTTGCCAAAGGCCAAGGATTTGATGAGCTTAAGCAACCGAATCAGCTTGCCAATTTATCCTTAGTCCAACAAGAAAACCTTAAAATTGCGATGTTTGATCGAGGGCCTGGTACCACATGGTTGCAAAAACAAGGGCTGTTAGATCAAGGCATTCCTTATCAAACGATGACAGGCGATGATAAAAATAATGTCGCGATGACGGTTGCCAAAGACTTTGCTGCCAAAAAAATTAACATGGCCGTGCTGTGGGGGCCAATGGCGGGTTATGTGTTATCTCAAAGCCCTAAAAACACCTATATTAGCTTGCCAATAACATCCACCAAAGCTATTAAGTTTGATTTTTCTATGTCGATGGGGGTGCGCTATGGCGATAAAAAACGCAAAATGCAATTAAATAAATTAATCTCTGAAAACCAGACGGCAATTAATGATATTATCAAAAGCTACCAAGTGCCGTTGTTAGCTATTCCTAAACCTGCACCCAAATCGGATTGATTTTCAAACTAAGGATTTTTCATGGAAATAACGCCCCACTATTTACCTGATTTTATTGATGCGGTCATTGCAACCATTCGCGAAAATGAGGAAGAAGTTACGGCTTTAGATCAAGCCATTGGCGATGGTGACCATGTGATTAATTTACAACGAGGATTGGAAAACTTAAAAGCCCAAGCACCTGAGTTGTCGCAATTATCATGGGAGGCGGCGCTTAAAAAAATAGGTATTTCATTATTAGGGAGTATGGGCGGCGCTTCTGGTTCTTTATTCGGAACGCTTTTTATTAGCATGAGTAAAAAATTAACCGAAGAATCCACTCTTAACCTAGAGACCACCGCACAAAGTTTTAGTTTTGGGGTTGATGAAACTAAAAAACGGGGAAAATCTGACCTTGGCGCTAAAACCATGTTAGATGTGTTAATCCCTGTTGAACAAGCATTACAGCAAGCATTTGAAGCCCAAATGACCACTGACAAACTGCATGAATTTATTTGTGATACGGCGCTGGCAGGCGTTGAATCCACTCGTGATATGGTGGCTACCAAAGGGCGAGCGGCTTTTATGGGCGAACGTACAAAAGGACACCTTGATGCAGGGGCAAAAACCAGTCAATTAATAATTTGCGCCATTATTAAGGTGTTAGATAATCTCAATTCTGAATGAGCCCGCATAAAATATACTGATAAAAACTGTATCGAATTATTTAATAATCCAATGCCTGATTTTACGCGCTCTGTAAAGGTTTTTAAGTCCAACATACTTTCGGGTTTTATAGCCCTTCAATTTGAGGCAATAATAACTGTGAAAGCGTCGCCATAAACAGAGAAAAATGGTGAATAATTGAAGCCATCGGTTGCTCTGTCATTTTAAAAACGCAATAACTATACTTCTCCTCTTGTATACACCGTAAAGCCAAGTATTTTTAAATACGATTGCCCTGATGTATGTTTTTATGCACGCTTTCACTCCCCTTTACTTGAAAAGTAATAGCCCACAACAGAACCTATAATTGCACTAGAAAAAGCTAATAGTTCTGAAAAGAATTGATTTTTACTCATAGCAGCCAAAAGAACTATACCAAGTAAAATACATACAAGATAAATTGCAAGCAGAGGAGCAACTCTATTATGTATACGCTCAGTTAGAGGTTCAGCGCGACCAATACCTCCACATGAACCACATAACAAACCAAACTGATTATCTTGCTTCCAAAACGATAGCTCATTCTTTTTAGCGCAAGCTACACAAGAACACCCGTCTTTACCATTTTTACATGTTCCAGAGCCATCACAATGCTTACAATCATGTAAATTAACTTCAATTTTTTTCATAAACTATCGTAAATATAATGCCGAATTAAACGACATAACTAGTTGCAATGATAAAGATGCAAAAACTACCCCTGTAATTCTTCTGGAAAATACTTAATCACACAGCGTAATGGATTAGGCGCGGCTTGCCCTAAGCCACAAATAGACGCATCAACCATGACTGAGGATAATTCCTCTAATAAATTCACATCCCAGTTTTGTTCTTCCATTAAGATCGCCGCTTTCGATGTCCCTACACGACAGGGAGTACACTGACCACACGATTCTTCTTCAAAAAACTTCATCGCATTGATCGCCAATTTTTTGGCACTGTCTTGGGTCGAAAACACCATCACCGCCGCCGAACCAATAAAACAACCGTATTGATTTAGGGTATCAAAATCTAAGGGAATATTTGCCATTGATGCGGGTAAAATCCCCCCCGATGCGCCTCCAGGAAAATAGCCATATAATTCATGACCATCGAGCATTCCACCGCAATATTCCTCAATCAATTCTTCAAGGGTGATGCCTGCGGGGGCTAAATGTACGCCTGCTTTCTTTACACGTCCAGACACCGAGAAAGAACGTAAGCCTTTGCGATCATGGCGACCGTATGAACTAAACCAGTCCGCACCTTTTTCGATAATATCGCGCACCCAATAGAGTGATTCCATATTGTGTTCTAAAGTCGGGCGACCAAATAAACCGACTTCGGCTAAAAAGGGGGGTCTTAAGCGTGGCATTCCGCGTTTGCCTTCAATGGATTCCACCATTGCTGATTCTTCCCCACAAATATATGCCCCTGCGCCACGACGTAAATGAATCGGTGGTAATGAATGACTGGATGACGAAAAGTTGCTTTCTAATTCAGCAATTTCACGGGTTAAAATTTCACGACATCCTGCGTATTCATCCCGTAAATAAATATAAATTTCATCACAACCGACCGTTAAGGCGGCAATTAACATGCCTTCTAAAAAACGATGTGGGTCTTGTTCTAAATAATGACGATCTTTAAACGTTCCTGGTTCACCTTCATCAATATTAACCGCCATTAATCGCGGTGCGGCAAAACCATTAACAATGCGCCATTTTCGACCTGCGGGGAACCCTGCGCCGCCTAATCCTCGTAAGCCTGAATCTTCCATGATTTTCATGATTGACTCTGTTTCCAAATCGCCGTCAATCACTTTTTGAGCCGTTTGATAACCCCCTGCGGCTTTATAAGCGTCTAAGCGGATGTAATCAGTCACTGAACTGCTAATCTGTTTTTTATCAACCGCCGCGATGACCTCATCAGGGGTTGCATCATTGATCGCATTTTGCCCGACTACCGCCACGGGTGCATGTTGACAACGCCCCACGCAAGGGACTTTTTGAATCCGTGTATTCTCAGTATTTAATCCCTTTTCTAACGCGGCTAATAATTCACTCGCGCCGCCTAATTCACAGGCAACCGACTCACAAACACGAACGGTTAATTCAGGGGGGGGTGTTTGACCTTCTTTCACCATATCAAAATGATGATAAAACGAGGCAACTTCATATACCTCAGCGGGCGATAAATTCATTTCATACGCCAATGCTACCAAATGTTTCGAAGAAATATGTTGATAACGGTCTTGAATTTTATGCAAATGCTCAATCAATAAATCTTTTTGTCGAGAGGCATCCCCTAATAGGGTTTTAATGGTTTCCAAGGCGGCTAAGTCCACCGCATGTCCTTTTGGTCCTTTCCGTTTTTTTCGTTTAATTTGTTCTGGGGAAATCTTTATAACGGCCACTGCCCATACCTCCAAAGTATATGTCCGTGTTTTAGGTGAACGTTATCACCACCACACAATTATGCAAAAATTTTACTGACTGTACCCCAACCATCTCAGGGTTTCAAGTAAGAATTAATCTGCTTCATCCACGTATTCAACTAATTCTAAATCAAAGCCCGATAAGCCTCGGTATTTTTTATGGGAGCCTAAAACTTTTAATTTATGAACCCCTAAATCCGCTAAAATCCGCGACCCTGTGCCTGTGGTTCGCCAATTATTATTACCCGTTTCTTTTTTAGCGCTCACCACTTGTTCTTTATCTTCCCTTTGATATTGGTGAATCAACTCAATTAACGACTGATTATCTTCTTGTTGACGTACAATCACCAAGACTCCGCGCCCTTCTGTCGCAATTTTTTTCATCGACTCTCGCACCGAAATACTGCACGGATTGCGCTTTGAGGCTAAGACATCATCTAATAAATTACGTGCATGAACACGAACTAACACAGGCTTATCGGTGGAAATATCCCCCATTATCAAAGCAAGATGTAGATTATTGTCATTTCGATCTTGATACGCGCACAGTTTAAAATCCCCAAATTCGGTTGGAAAGGCACATTCACTCACGCGCTCTAGGGTGTTTTCATGCTCAATACGATAATGAATTAAATCAGCAATCGTGCCAATTTTCAGATCATGTTCAGCGGCAAAGTTTTTTAAATCATCACGCCGTGCCATTGAACCATCATCATTGAGAATTTCAACAATCACCGCCGCAGGTTCTAAGCCTGCCAGCCTTGCTAAATCACAGCCTGCTTCGGTATGCCCTGCTCGATTTAAAACCCCGCCGACTTTTGCCATAATCGGAAAAATATGCCCAGGTTGCACCACATCCTCTGCGGTGGCATTTTTAGCGACCGCCGCTTGTATGGTCACCGCTCGATCGGCGGCTGAAATCCCAGTTGTCACGCCTTTAGATGCTTCAATCGACACCGTAAAATTGGTCGAATACGAGGTTTTATTATCATCCACCATCAGCGGTAATTTTAATTGGCGGCAGCGTTCATCGGTCAAGGTGAGGCAAATTAAACCGCGCCCATAGCGTGCCATAAAATTAATATCATCGGCTTGAGTTAAAGAAGCGGCGATAATCAAATCACCTTCATTTTCACGGTCTTCATCATCCATAATGATAACCATTTTTCCTTGTTTGAGGTCTGCAATAATTTCTTCAGTGGAATTCATGTTGTCCTGCGGTTAAATTAAAATTTGATTATTTGGCGCGCTTTCTGAAAAAAAACACCACGCATAAAAAAGCCCACAAACTTGTTAAGGCTTGCAGGCTTTTTGTTTAATTCTATGGTACCGAGGGTCGGAATCGAACCGACACTCCCGAAGGAACTGGATTTTGAATCCAGCGCGTCTACCAGTTTCACCACCCCGGCACAGAATTTACCATTATAAGCAAATAATTTTCAAAAGACCAGTATTTTTAAATGAAAGAAACTGATAATATGCCTGCTATGAAAAAAAGTGACTTTAATTATCAGCTCCCAAAAAATCTTATCGCACAAAAACCCTTAGCCAATCGGCGAGACAGTCGTTTGTTGTGCCTCAATAAAATCACAGGGGTTTGCCAAGACAATCAGTTTACGCAGTTTATTGACCTGTTAATGCCCAATGATCTATTGGTGTTTAATAATACGAAAGTCATTCCTGCTCGTTTATACGGTCAAAAAGAAACAGGGGGGAAAATTGAGATTTTAATTGAACGCGTTGAAGATTTTCATCATGCACTTGCACATATTAAAGCCAGTAAATCCCCCAAAAAAGGCGCTATTTTACATTTGGATCATGATTTTCAATGTGAGGTTATCGACCGTGAAGACGACTTATTCCGACTCGCCTTTAAAGCACCGTTAATGGAGGTGTTAGAGGCGATTGGTCATATTCCTTTGCCACCTTATATTACTCGGGAAGACGATGCCGAGGATTTGCAGCGTTATCAAACTGTCTTTGCACAACAAAATGGCGCTGTTGCCGCCCCCACAGCAGGTTTGCATTTTGATAAAGAAATCATGCAAAAATTGCAACAAAAAAACATTACGACTACCTTTGTCACCTTACATGTGGGCAGTGGCACCTTTCAACCCGTACGTGTGGAAAATTTAGACGATCACATCATGCACAAAGAATATTTTAACGTGGATGCGGAAACCGTCACCGCTGTTGAAAAAACCCGCGCTCAAGGGGGGCGAGTGATTGCCATTGGCACAACCGCTGTTAGAGCCTTAGAATCCGCCAGTCAAAATGGCACACTTGAACAAGGCTTTGGCGATACCCAGCTTTTTATTACCCCCAGTTATCAATTTAAAAGCGTGGATGCCTTACTCACGAATTTTCATTTACCCGAATCCACCTTACTAATGTTGGTGTCCGCTTTTGCCAATTATGAAAGCGTTATGGCGGCTTATCAACACGCGATCGAACAGCAGTATCGTTTTTTTAGTTATGGCGATGCCATGTTTTTATCCACCTAAGCGATTATGAAAACTACCAAATCTATCCAAATCGTGCGGGCAACGGTTGCGCAATGGAAATCCCAACGTTTAACCATCGCCTTTGTGCCTACCATGGGCAATTTACATCAAGGGCATTTAGCGTTAGTTAAAGCCGCGCAAAAAAAAGCCGATAAAGTGATTGTGAGTATTTTTGTCAACCCCAGCCAATTTTCAGCAGGGGAAGATTTCAGCACTTACCCGCGTACCGAACAAGCCGATATTGAAGCCTTAGCCACCCATCATGTTGATATGCTGTTTTTACCTCCCGTCGATGAAATTTATCACTCTCAGGCAAAAACCCACGTCATCGTTTCAGAGTTGTCGGATTTGCATTGTGGCGCACACCGTCAGGGGCATTTTTCAGGCGTTAGCACCATTGTTTGTAAATTGATTAATATGACCCAAGCGCATTATCTTTTTTTAGGAGAAAAAGATTTTCAACAACTGGCGATTATTCGATTAATGATCCGAGATTTAAACCTCCCCATTCAACTGAAAAGTGTGCCTATTGTTCGTGAAAACGATGGGTTAGCGATGAGTTCACGTAATGGCTATTTAACATCGGAGCAACGACAAATTGCCCCAAAACTGTATCAAGCACTTTGCAACGCAAAAAAAGCGTTACAACAATCTACTGCGCCATTTAAAACAATTGAACAACAGCAAAAAGATTATTTAACCCAAAATGGTTTTAACATCGATTATTTTTCGATTTGCCGTGCGGATAACTTATTGCCTGCAACATCACAGGATACCGAGCTAGTTATTCTTGCCGCCGCTTCTTTAGGAAAACCTCGTTTAATTGATAATCTTTGCCTAACACTACGTTAAATAAATCCTATGATTCGAGCTTTCCTTTTTTTATTTATACTGTTAAATAGCATTTTTGTATGGGCAGAAGCCACGGTTAATCAACAGGAAATTATTGATAAAATAGAGCAACTTAATACGTTTAACGAATCACTTGCCATTCTTAACGATGATGATGAAATTAATGCAGTATTGGAGAGAAAAAATAAATATCTGACCGATTTCATGAAGTATCTTCATGCCTCCTCCGTTCAAGAATTACCGCCTATTGTCAGCAAAGAACATCTTAATTTATTGATAACACGCATCAATATTAACAAAGAAAAAAGTAATCAATTAGCGATGCAACGAGACCAACTGAAGCAAAAATGGTATCAATCTCAAAAAAATACCCGTGAATTTTTAATCTATTTGGTTCAAGCAATGGCCGATTATCAACCCGCCAGTAAAATTGTCCATTATTCTAAAAATAAGCTTTCACGCTCGCTCAAGAATCATAAAAAAATACAACTACCCACCGCACAAGATTCCCTTATTTATAAAGACCTTGAAAAAAATTACCACGACTTTCGCATTGCTAATGATACCTATCAAGATCTTTTGCGATATTGCATTAATAACGCTGAAAAAATATCGGTCACTCATTGGACAAAATATATTTCACTGACCTCAATCACTGCCTACATTAATCATTTTGAATTTTTACGCCCTGTTAATCGACGATTATCCGCGTTTAAAATTGATATTGGCGGCATATTATTGTCCTTTGTCATTCTAATGTTCGTTTATCTCATCCATCCGTTTATTTTTAAATGCACCAGTTGGTTTGTTGAAAGCTATATTTTAGAACCCGGTGCCGATCATCAAGAATTGATCTATCACGAAATCCGAACCCCTCTGAGAAGTCTGGTAATTTTCTTCGGGCTTGATCTGGCCATGCGCTCAATTTTTTATCGCGTTGATTATCTTGATCTGGTTGAAGGGGTTATCTTCACGACCTACGCCTCAATCTACGTGTGGTTTTTCTTTAAATTACTCGACAGTATTGCGCTGTTACAAATTCGAAAACTCAGTAGAACCAATAAGGCACTCCGAAAAGAGCTGTTTAATCTCGGCATACAAATGTCAAAAGCCGCCGTTTTGATTGTGGTGGTCACGCTGTCTTTAAATCATTTTGGGATTAATATTAGCGCGATTGTTTCAACTTTGGGACTGGGCGGATTAGCCTTTGCCTTAGCGGCAAAAGATACTTTATCCAATCTTTTCGGTGGTATCACCATCTTATTTGATAATATTTTTAAAATGGGTGACTGGGTAAAAATAGGCGATACTGAGGGCACCGTTGCTGAAATCGGTCTGCGAAGCACCACAATCCGCACGTTTGATAATGCCCTGATTACGATTCCAAATGCCTCCGTGTCTGTTTCCAGTGTCAAAAATTGGAATCGACGCTCCATAGGTCGGCGCATAAAAATGTACATTGGTGTCACCTATGAAAGTGATATGAACGACATCCGTCAAGCCTTAGAGGATATTCGCACCCTATTAAAAACACATAAAGGCGTCGCCAATCCCCATGCAAAAATCCTCACTAAAGGGAAAGGTAATTTTAAATTCTCCTCTCAAGCCGACACACATGGTATCAAAAATACCCAACTGGTTTTTATGGATCGTTATAACGAATATTCCATTGATATTTTAGTGTATTGTTTTTCAAAATCAGTGGCATGGGAGGATTGGCTACGGGTAAAAGAAGATATTCTCTTTAAAATTGCCGATATTTTAGCTAAAAACAATCTTGAGTTTGCTTATCCCACCGAAGTTAAAATTAATCGTGATACAGCTCTAAAATCATTGCCAGATTAATGATAAACCTGCTATAATTTAGAAAATCATTTGACCATTAAAGGATGGCAATTGAAGGCGCGTAGCTCAGTTGGTT
>JAGLEW010000107.1 GCA_023144875.1 Methylococcales bacterium | reverse complement strand
ACCACCTTGACATGGTGGGGGTCGGCGGTTCGAATCCACTCGTGCCTACCAAATACTGAAAGCACTGCTTAGGCGGTGCTTTTTTAATCGCAGCCCTTCAACGAAAGAAGAATACAGATGCCTGTCATTACCTTGCCAGATGGTTCAAAACGAGAATATGAACACGCTGTTTCCGTCATGGAAATTGCTAAGTCTATTGGCTCAGGTCTTGCCAAAGCCACGTTGGCAGGGAAAATTAACAATGATCTTGTCGATGCTAGTACCCTTATCGAAACCGATGCGACCTTACAAATTATCACCGCAAAAGATGAGGAAGGTTTAGCCGTTATTCGTCATTCTACGGCGCATTTATTAGCACAGGCGGTTAAAGAACTCTTTCCCGAAGTACAAGTGACTATAGGGCCTATCATTGATAATGGCTTTTTTTATGACTTTTCCTATAAACGCGCCTTCACACCCGATGATTTAAAAATCATCGAAAAAAAAATGCAGCACTTGGTAGCAAATAATTTTGAAATTTCACGCTCCTTACTTTCTCGTGACGAAGCCATTCAATTTTTTAAAGGCTTAGGCGAAGACTATAAAGCGGAGATTATTGCCTCCATTCCTGACAATGAAGATTTATCATTATACAAACAAGGCAATTTTACCGATTTATGCCGAGGCCCTCACGTACCTAGCACCAGCAAACTAAAAGTTTTCAAGTTAATGAAAATTGCAGGCGCATATTGGCGAGGAAATTCTGACAATGAAATGCTTCAACGGATTTACGGTACAGCGTGGGCAAATAAACAAGATCTAAAAGATTATTTACACCGTTTAGAAGAAGCCGAAAAACGCGATCACCGAAAACTAGGTAAAACCTTAAACCTTTTTCATACCCAAGAAGAAGCCCCTGGCATGGTCTTTTGGCATGAAAAAGGCTGGGTAATTTACCAACAAATTGAACAATATATTCGTGCAAAATTACAAGTAAACGGCTATGGTGAAATAAAAACACCACAAGTAGTTGATCGTACATTATGGGAAAAATCAGGCCACTGGGATAAATTTGGTGACATGATCTTCACCACGCATTCTGAGCATCGTGATTACGCCGTTAAACCCATGAACTGCCCTTGTCATGTGCAAGTTTATAATCAAGGGCTTAAAAGCTATCGAGATTTACCCGTTCGTATTGCAGAATTTGGCTCTTGCCATCGCAATGAACCCTCAGGCACACTGCATGGCTTGATGCGTGTACGAAATTTTGTGCAAGATGATGCCCATATTTTTTGTACAGAAGCGCAAATTCAAGATGAGGTTTCAACCTTTATTGACTTATTGTTTGAAGTGTATGCCGACTTTGGCTTTGATAAAGTCATTATCAAATTATCAACACGTCCTGAAAAACGTGTCGGTGATGATAATGTCTGGGATAAAGCAGAAACCGCCTTAGAATTGGCGTTAAACAATAAAAAATTAGACTGGGAATTACAACCGGGAGAAGGGGCTTTTTACGGGCCTAAAATTGAATTTTCACTCAAAGATTGCATAGGGCGTGTTTGGCAATGTGGAACAATTCAAGTCGATTTCTCCATGCCAGAACGATTAGATGCCAGCTATATTGATGAGGAAAGTCAGCGTAGAACCCCTGTAATGTTACACCGCGCGATCTTAGGCTCCTTAGAACGTTTTATTGGCATATTAATAGAAGAACACGCAGGAATGTTTCCATTGTGGCTGTCACCTGTGCAATTGGTTATTATGAATATTGCCGCTAAACATCAAGAATATGCAAAAAAAGTGTGTGCTGAACTACAAAAACACGGCTTGCGAGTGAAAATAGACTTGAGAAATGAGAAAATAGGCTTTAAAATCCGTGAACATTCGATGCAACGAATTCCTTATTTAGCTATTATTGGCGATAAAGAAATATCAGGTAATACGATTACGTTGCGTTCACAAAAAGGTGACGATTTAGGCAGCTTATCAATTGACGACCTTGTTTTAAACTTAAAACAACAAATTGATCAGCGAAAATGATAATTATTTCGGAGGATTAGAGTATCGCTTCTAAAAAAGAAACGACACGAATGAATAATGCTATTACCGCAAGACGGGTAAGGCTCATTGGTGTGGAAGGTGAACAAGCGGGGATTTTACCCCTAGCAGATGCTAAGCAAAGAGCATATGACGCCAATATGGATTTGGTTGAAATTTCACCGAATGCTGATCCACCCGTCTGCAAAATCATGGATCACGGTAAGTTTGTTTTTGAACAAAATAAAAAGCTTCAAGCCGCTAAGAAAAAACAAAAGCAAATCCAAGTTAAGGAAATTAAATTCAGACCGTGTACAGGTGAGGGTGATTATCAAGTTAAACTGCGAAATCTTACCAAATTTTTAGTCGAAGGCAATAAAACTAAAATTACGGTACGATTCCGAGGGCGTGAGATGGCACACCGAGAAATCGGCATGGAATTACTTAAACGTGTTGAAGGTGACCTCAAAGAACTGGCAGGTGTCGAACAATTTCCGAAAATGGAAGGTCGACAGATGGTCATGGTGATGGCACCGAAAAAAAGAAAGTAGTTGATAAAAATAAAACCTGACACTCTAAATATGTTGGGTTTTTTTGTTCATTGCCTTAAGGAAAAGACAATGAGAGACTTTATTAAGAGCCACGCATTTTGCCTTAATAAACTTTTATATCAAGGATGGTTTCCCTTATTATTCATCGGAGAAAACAAATGCCAAAAATGAA
>JAGLEW010000106.1 GCA_023144875.1 Methylococcales bacterium | reverse complement strand
GGCGTATTATTAACCACCGTAACAGATGTTGTGGGCTTTTCCGCCTTCTTAGGATTAGCCACCCTCTTTTTGTTATAAGCGATAGCAACAACTACGACCATTAAAACTATAGGTCTTCAATATGACTAAAATTACCCACATTTCTCAATTAGACATGAATAAAACCTATAGTTATGCTGATTACTTAACATGGCAACTTGATGAAATAGTTGAACTCATCAAAGGTAAAATTTCCTTAATGTCCCCTGCACCCAATTTAGGTCACCAGCGGATTGAGCGAAATTTAATTATTGATATTGGCAGTTATTTAAGAGGGAAAAAATGTCAGCTCTTCCCTGCCCCTTTTGATGTTCGCTTATATGATCGTCAAAAATCCTTATTAACCAACCAAGATATTTACAGCGTCGTACAGCCCGGTGTATGTGTTATTTGCAATCCTAATTTTTTAGATAAACAAGGTTGTAACGGCGCACCTGATTGGATTATTGAAATTTTATCTAAAGGGAATTCAAAAAAAGAAATGCAGGTTAAATTTGCCCTGTACCAAGAAAGCGGTGTGCAAGAATATTGGATTATTTACCCCAATGACGTCGCCATCCATCAATTTATTTTAGATGAAAATAGACACTATCAATTAAACGCAATGTTTACTGATGATGATGCGGCAACACCTGCTTTATTTCCTGATTTAAAACTGGATTTACCTCAACTTTTTGAGTCAGTGTAGTCATCTAATCGCCAACACTGCTCCTAGTTTTTCAATCAAAAGATAAATAATTTTTTGATTATATATTACCAAAGAAAAAGGCTGTCTATATGAATTATAAACAGCCTATTTTTTCTAATTAGCTAATGTTACTTAGACTTATGAACCTCTATATATGCATTAGCACACTCACGAACAATAACAATAATGGTAAATAAAATAGGGTACAGATGACCATATGCCATCCCTCCTAGCTCGGATATCAAAAGTATTAATTCTTTCATTTTCAGCCTCTTTTTTTATGCGTACCAGCCTCAATTTTAAAAAAATAACCTTGACAAAGCAGGAAATAAAAATGTATCATTCCAATTCACTTTCTCTTAAGGTAAACCGCCAACAGAAAGTTGCACAACAGACTTGGGCGGTTGCAGCCGCCTAAGTTTTCCCTCCTGTAAACTCCAATCCTACCTACAAAAAATCTTCTTTACCATAGTTCCAATCTATGAAAAAATAAAGCTTATTTTCCGATAAATAACAAAAATTAGCGATATTTTGTAGCAATCTGGTAAAAAAGGATAAGTATTTAGACTTTATTTTTCCAGAATATTTCTATTTACCCTGTTAGTTCTTTGTTTTTACTGAAAATTTGTACTTTATACGCAAATTTTTTACAAAAATGGGACTAAGATGATTACTGGTGAATTAAATAGTAACGAACATGATGAGCTATCAAATGCTTTGAATAAATATTTTAATGAAAACCGTAGTAATCATACCGTTAAATCTAAGCATAGAGATTTTTTAATTGAAAAATTAAAAAAGAAACTATTACCTATATATTGTAAAAGCCCAGAAATCAAGGATTTATATGAACGCTTTGATTTTACAGCAGAAAATATTTCTTATGCATTAGAACCAAGATATGTAGGACATAAAAAATTGTGCCCTAGGTTTAAGTCTAGATTTTTAATTTGGGCATTAGAATATGAAGGCTATTTTGACAGACCAAAATATATGTCTAATGATGATCTTTACTATTCTTTTGTAAATTATATTTATAAGGAAAAAGAAAAAGAATACCTTATAAAAAATAACGGAAATTTGCAGGGTATCTATTTAGTAAAGCGTCTTTCATTTAACAACTCGCTTCCAGATCGAGTGGCTGTAAGCAGAATGTGGATTTGGTTCGATGAAAAAAAGAAGATATTACGTTACCAAACTATCAACAAGTATGAACAAATAATAAATGGTGAAACTTTAGATAGAGAACGTATAACCAAAGGCTATATTTTTAAATTTCAAGGAAATATTTTATTGCTTGGTGATGTTGCTTACTTACATACTCACCAAAAAACCGCAGATAATACCTTTCACCATTATCCAGAAATTTTGTTGGTACATACTCATGATGGTGACGCTAAAAACATTAGAGGCTTAATGTTAGGTAATTACCCAATTTTAAACCTTCCCGTGGCAACAAGTGTTTTAATTTCAAAAGAACTCTCTCCTAATAGTTCAGATGAGTCTGTAGAAAATAATTTGAATTCTTACATGAAAGAATCCAAATATAAAACAGACTCACTAATTGGGTTAAAGAAACTGTCGGATATAGGAGAGCTTAAAAATTATGTTTTAAATTCAATAGAAGAAAAATACTCCAAAATGCTAACGCCCTAAATAACCTGAGTTCGGGTTAATAGTTATTGATTTTAAAAGGGTTTTAGCTGTTTTTTTGATTTACTAATAAAATCAACTGCATATATTCACCAAAATGATATGCAAAAATACAAAAGCACACGTTCTTATAAAGGTATAGTTCGAAATAATGAGATAACTCAATGATATTTAAGCTATTCCTTATCCCGAACTCAGGTTAAATAGGTAATTTTTATCAATTCGCTACTTGTAATTTAGAAATATCGGCAATTTGTAAAAACTGTTGAAATAATAAATTAAGTAAGGCTAATCGGCTCGCGCGTAAACCCACGTCATCACAATTCACCATCACATGATCGAAAAAACAATCAATCGGCGCTTTTAATTGTGCGAGTGCTAATAACGCCGCCGTATAATCTGATTTTTCTAATAAAGGTTTAATCGTCATCGCTGATTTTTCTGCCAAGATTAAGAGTTGTTTTTCGTCAGTTTCCACTAAATTTGAAATCGACTCCGCAGGTTTTGTGGCAGATTTTCTCAAAATATTAGCAATTCGTTTATTCGCCGCCGCAAGGCTTTGAGACTCAGGCAAACCTCTAAATTCTTTGACGGCGTGTATGCGAGACATAAAATCCAGCGGCTGTGATGGTTTTAATGCCATTACCGCTTCAAACGTATCAATTTTAAAGCCCTTTTCGAGACAATAACCTTTTAAACGTTCAAACACAAACTGTATGATTTGTTGTTTGGTTTTCTCAAGATCGAATTCATGCGAGTATTGTTTTAAAGCAGTCTCAATAAGTTCAACCACATTTAATGGTAATTTATTTTCAATCAAAATTCGTAAAATACCCAGACTTGCACGACGTAAACCATACGGATCTTTGTCCCCTGTCGGAATAAAACCTGCACTAAAAATGCCTGTGAGGGTATCGAGCTTATCGGCTAACGATAAAATTTGTCCTGTGGTTGATTTTGGGGTGATTGACCCTGCTTGTTTCGGAAAATATTGCTCTTCCAACGCGTGCGCCACTTCGACAAGTTCATTATCTGCCAGCGCATAATAACGCCCCATGATGCCTTGTAACGAGGCAAACTCACTGACCATATTTGTCATCAAATCCGTTTTTGCCAATAACGCCGCCCGCTGTGCCAAGGCTTCATCGGCTTGTAATTCATGAGCAATATAAGTCGAGAGCGTTTGTAATCGCTCGGTTTTATCCGCCATGCTTCCTAATTTTTGTTGAAAAACAACGGCGCTTAATGGGTCAACCCGAGTGGATAATGGCTGTTTTAGATCTTGATTCCAAAAAAATTCAGCATCGGCTAATCGCGGTAAAATAACCCGTTCATTGCCTTTTTGAACCGATTCAGGATGATGGCTATCAATATTGCTAAAGGTAATAAAATGCGCTAATAACACGCCCTCTTTATTAATCACAGGGAAATATTTTTGATTACTTTGCATGGTGGTAATCAACACTTCTTTAGGTAATTTCAAAAACCGTGGATCAAAATGCCCCATCACCACGATCGGTTGTTCGTTCAGCGCTGTGACTTCATCTAATAAAGCCGCGTCAATATGTGCAGTTCCTCCAACTTTTTCAGCTATTTTTAGAGCGGCATCACGAATATTTTTCTTTCGGGATTCAAAATCAACCTCGACACAGCCTTTTTCTTTTAATATTTCAACATAACGTGCGGGGCTTTCAATGTTGATCGCATCAGGCGCATGAAAACGATGTCCATAACTTTGCCCACCTGTTTTCAACCCTAAAATTTCGGTTTCAATGATCTGTTCGCCATACATCAAAACAGACCAATGCACAGGACGCACAAATTCAGTAGAACCATCCCCCCAGCGCATCCTTTTAGCAATTGGTAATTTTAGAATACTCTGATTTAATATATTAGGAATTAATTCGGCTAACATTTTCCCTTTTAACGCTTTTTTATAAGCCAACCATTCCCCTTTTTTGGTCACAAGTCGCTCTAAATCTGTGAATTCAACACCACAACTTTTAGCAAACCCTAAGGCGGCACGGCTTGGTTCACCTGTTTCTGAAAAAGCCGCCTGCACAGAAGGCCCTCGTTTTTCCTCGATTTTATCCGCTTGTGCAAAATCCACCCGTTGTATTATGACCGCTAAGCGCCTAGGGGTTGCATAGGCTTTATAATCACCATAACCAAAACCTGCCGCTTTTAAATCAGCCAAAATATTATTAAGCAAGGCATCGCGTAATGTTAATAAGGTTTTTGGAGGTAATTCTTCACAGCCTAATTCAAAAAGTAAATCTTGTTGGATCACGGACTTTTCCTTCTATTTTAATGTTTTTATGAGTTTAGAGGCGCATAGCTTTTATTCTTATAACCTTTCCATTTTGTTTCAAATAACGAGAGAAAGCTCTCACAAAAGGGAAAAATTGTCCGAATTAACACGAAGATGTATTATACTTCACACAGTTATAATCCCTTATGGTAATTCAAATATAAGTAAGGGTTTTAACGCCCACTAAACCTCCCATTAACAATATAAATAGGAATAAATTATGGCAAGTCTGGATGATTTAACAAAAGAAGTTATTAACGCCGTTGATGGCGCTTTAGGTTGCGCAGTCGTCGATTTAAGCAGCGGTTTATTGCTGAGTGTCTCACACAACGTCCCCTATTTTACCCAAACCTATTTAGAAGCCGTTGCAGCGGCGGCAGTTGATATGTTTCGAGGCCGAAATGTTCAAGCCGTAGAAAGCCTATTAAGTAATCAACGCGGTGTTGCCGTTGAAAACACCATCAAAGAAGTGCAAATGACCACAGAGCATACGTTTCATTTTATGGTAAATCCTCCTGGAAAACCTGATGCGTTGGTCGTACTAATTACCAGTAAAAAAACAAACTTGGGTATGGGTTGGGCATCATTACGCCGACAACTGCCTCATATTGCCCCTCTTGTGCCATAAAGCCTGTCACTATTTTGGGTACACTTCACAATGGAAAGTGATTACAATTTTAGGATTTTAGTCACCTACCTTTATTTTTTAATTCTTTACGTCTTTGATTAAAAATTATGCCTCCTTTACTCCCAACAAAAGATATTTCTGCTAGAAATCTTTGGCCTTTGCAAGAAGGGTATAAAATTTTAGCGGATATTGAGAATAAGGAAATGCAACTTATTAAAATCAATCAAGGCAGTTGGTTAGTCTCTATTGAAAACCAATGGCAAATGCGCAGCTTGCGACGTAATTTTGATTATAATGGCAACAAGATTCGTCAGCAATTTAGCGACATCGTTCAGACACAACAAAAAATAAGTAATCATATTAGTTCAGAACGTTGTTTCGCCATGACCGAAAATGATGAAGGGAAATCACGTTTGTGGCAAATTGTTAAACGGCAAAAAACCTTAAACAATTTAATCGAAAATTCATATTTAAATCAAGATCTTAAAAAAATTGCCGCCATTTTATTTATTGTAGTCAATAAATTTTCCAACGCGCATAAAACCTTTTCAGCATTAGAAACACAACTCCCGTTATCACTTGATAATCTTGCCATCAAAAACAATGACATTATTTTCACAGGCTTTATCCCCACCTTCAATGAAACCGCTATTCCCTCTATTGAAAAGTGTATTCAGCTTGCTTTTCAAAAAAATATTAGTAAACTCTCAAGCAACCCCGCTATTAGGCATTCAATGGTTGCTTATTATTTAAGTGTCCACGCGTCTAAAAATGAAACAGATAAAGTATTAGTCAACGCCTTATTAAAACTGTTCGAATAATAATTGAATAAATGGATATTGAAATAATCGGCTCAATTGACGGCAAGTCACACTATAAATGCACGCAAATCAACCATTTATTAAACAAAAAAATGACGAAATTGCGTTATGGTACCTCGTTTATGGGCAGACCTGGTACGCACTTGTATGTTGATTCTAACAATGTGGTCAAACTGCGTAACGAACTCGATTTAAATGAAGAAAAAACGCGTGCTTTTTTAATACATACCCTACGCAAAGAACAAAGCCTCAATGTACACCACCCTTATAAAACATGGTTTTTACTACAAACTCAGCCTAATAAGTTTAAAATGGGCAGTATTTGCCCCCGTTTGATCCCTTTACATTCAAAAGAAGGCTTTCAAAATGTGGACATCAATGAAAAAATTGATTATTTAAAGCGTATTTATCAATGTTATTTTCAAGTCGCTAAAAATTTTAATTTACGCCTTGATGAAGGACTGTCTAATTTTGGAGTGGATAAAGATGATAATCTCTATTATTTAGATGACGATGTTTATACGTGGGATAATTTTATTTCCTTTTCTCACTATTTAGGGGTACTGGTTCGAGGAAACAGTTGGCTCACACCTGTCTGTGCAAAAGAACTTGGCGCTGAATTTCAACAACTTATTAATAAATCCTTTGATGATGCACACAGCAGTTATCGAGTCGCAAAACTATTACGCGACCTCTTTATGCCAACCGAAGACCGAAGAAAAATAATGTCAATTCTTACCGAGGCATTAGTTCAGGTCGGTCGTATTAGTCAAAAAATGAAGCCCCAAAAAAATGATTATCTTGCAATTTTATCGGATGTTCATGCCAATTTACCCGCATTAGACGCTGTATTGGATTATTTAGACCAACATAATATTTCAGAGGGCATTGTGTTAGGTGATATCGTCGGGTATGGCCCCCATCCGAATGAATGCATTCAACGACTTAAAAAATCGAAATTCAATGTCCTCAAAGGCAATCACGATCATGCAGCTGTCAGCAACAATACCAAACAAAATTTATCCCCCTCGGCTCGCTGGTGTATTGATTGGTCTATTCCACGCCTAACCACCAAAAACAAGCAATGGCTGATTAATTTACCGCTCGAGTTAAAGAGTAATCGCGAAGCGGCTAAACGTTGGCTGGCAATACATGGCTCTCCGATAGACCCTAATTATTTTTATGCTTATGTCTATCAAATGACGTATGAACAAAATCTTGATTTACTCGAAAAAAAGCAAATAGATTTGTGTTTTCATGGTCATTCGCATATGCAAGGAATGTATGTAAGAGATAGCATTGGTGTTGATCAATTTTTAACCCCCAAAATCACCATTAATTTAGCGTACTATAAACATTCTCTCATTTGCTCAGGCTCGGTCGGACAGCCAAGAAATAGTCATCCTGGTGCTCAGTTTGCCCTTTATAATCAGCGGACGCATCATATAAAATTCCTAACGCTTGATTATGATATGGATAAAACACTGGCTGATTTAGAAAAAAATGGCTTCCCAGGCGGCTTAAGTGAGCGCCTAAAGCAAGGACGATAAGCGATTATTGCTTATGTTGCTCTTCCAGTTCAAACTGCTTTCCTGCTTCTTTATAACGTTCTTGTTTAAACAGAAACATCCCATATGAATGATACAAGCGATCATCTTTTTTAGTATTCATATGCGCTATCGCCGATTTAAACGCCGCTTCAGCCTGTTCATTTTGGCTTAAGGCATCATAGGTTAAGGCTAAATGAAACCATGCTTCATAAAAAAGTGGTTGTTCTTGGGTAATTTTTTTAAAAATATCCAGCGCTAAATCATAACGCTCACTTTTTCGTAACACTTTTCCTAATTTATATTTAATCATTAACTGCGGCGAAATAACAACAGGTGCAACAAGCGCAACGGGCGGTGAAAATGATCGGGTTGCTGGACTTGCTTTTGGCAAAGGACTCGGTTGTATTTCAGAGGATGGCTCTTGTTCATAATACAGTTTTTTAGCAATCTCGATGAGGTCTCCAACCGTTTTAGCGTTGTGTTGAAAGACAGAAAGTGCATCAATATTATATTTTTTGTTCAAGCGACTATTAATATACGATAAATCAATATTATCCAAATTTAAATCATCTCGTATCGACACATTTTTAGAAATTTGTGTGGGTGAAATGTTCGTAATCACTTCTAACGCATTGAGTATTTCATTTTCAATGCCTTTATCGACCACACTATTCGTATCCGCATAAGCAGTTGAAATAAAATGAATTGAAGACAATAGTTTTTTCGTATTATGAATAATACCATTAGGAATAATTTGATACGCATTGGTTTTTTTACTATAAATTATTTTTGAACGCTTCAAATACGAATTAGAAACAGGAACTTCTATTTCTTTAATTTTATTACTGTTAGAATCAGGGGATAAAATAAATAAATAACTGCCAATAGGCGCACTGGTCGTAATTGGAACAGAAAAGCGTCCCTTGCTATCAGTTAATAAAATTAACACTCGTCCATCAATTTCAATTTCAATTTGTGCACCCCCGATGGGAAACTCATCCCCATAATCATTGGAAACAAGGCGCATATCTAAAAACCGAGGTGCCGTAAATAAATAGACAAATAAAATAACAAAGGTGATGTAAGTCGATACCTGCACCCATTGAGGCATCGATTGAAATCGTTCCTTAAGGAACCCAAATAAAATACTCATAGCAATACCCTACTAGACTGAATGAATTTAATTAATTTTTATTTATTCAGTAAGCTTTTAAGATCCAAAAAAGGATTATGCGTTCCGCCTGAATTATCTTCATTATTCCCTTTCTCATCTGAACCATAACGCACTTGCTCTTCAAAACGAGCGTGCTCATTATCATGACAATAAAGGCATAATAGCTCCCAATTACTTCCATCAGAAGGATTATCATCATGATTATGATTTTTATGATGAACGGTTAATTCGGTTAAATTTTTATGCGTAAATTCCCGTGCGCAACGCCCACAAACCCATGCATATAATTTTAACGCACGTTCTCGATAGCCTTTTTCACGGTCTTCTTTATAACGACGTGCGTCAGCAATAATTTTGTTTCCTGCGGATTGAATCGTCATATTTTTTCTTATAAGTTGATAGAATTTAGGTTAATCTAACAAGGCTTTAACCGCCTCAACAATTTCCTCAGGCATAATGGTTTTATGCAATGCTAAGGTCGCCCCTAATGCTTTGATGGTTGGTAAATAGCCTTCATTGGATGAAATAGCCACCACAAGACAACTTTCGCTGACTTTGCGAATGTCTCTAATCACTTCAAAACCATCTTTGTCGGGCATAAACACATCTAACACCACGACATCAGGGTTATGTTCCTGAAACAAAGCATCCGCTTTTAAACTATTGGTCGTCGTAATCACCGTATAGCCTTCCATTTCAAAGGCATTTTGCATAATTAACAATGAAATTTCATCATCATCAATAATTAATATAGTCGTGTTATCATTCATTGTCATGACCTATAAAGCCGTGTTTTTATTGAGTATTATCATGTCTAGATAAAAGGGTTATCCACCCGTTGTATTCATATAGCGTAAGACAACAGGCTGTTCTTTTAGTGTAAACTCATGCCGTTCTGGTTTTATTTTCATAGATTCACTAATGATCTGTTTAAGATAGTTCATATCACCGGGGTTTGCTCGAATAATATGTTTTAAATCTACTGAATTCTCTTGCCCTAAGCAAAGTAACAGTCGCCCCTCAACCGTTAAGCGAACACGATTACATGTACTGCAAAAATTGGCACTGTGTGGTGAAATAAAACCCACGCGCGTCTGTGTTTGATTTACTTGAAAATAATGCGAGGGGCCACCTGTAGTTTCTAAACTCGCCGTTAATAAAAACCGTTGTTCAATATCTGCTTTAATTTCATTGCTCGAATAATAACGCTCGGCTCGACTTTCTCCCTGAATAATTCCTAGAGGCATTTCTTCAATAAAACTAATATCAATCCCGTTATCCACCGAAAATTGCACTAAATCATTCACTTCCTTATGATTTTTGTTTTTTAAGATGACCGCATTAATCTTAATCCGTTCAAAACCTTGTTTTTTAATCGCATCAATTCCATCTAATACGGTTTGTAAATTCCCTGTGCGAGTAATTGCTTTAAACTTAAGTGGATTGAGTGTATCTAAACTCACATTAATGCGCTTAACATTAGCCTCATATAAATCGTGTGCCATTGATTTTAAATGCGAGCCATTCGTGGTTAACACCAACTCATCTAACGACTTGTGTCGTCCGATTTTCGTTAATAACGGCAAAACGCCTTTTCTAATTAAAGGCTCACCGCCTGTAATCCGAATTTTTTTAACCCCTAACTCCATAAAGGCGCAGCTTATGGTATAAATCTCTTCCAACGTTAACACTTGCGCCCGAGGCAAAAAGCTCATTTCCTCAGCCATACAATACTGACAACGAAAATCACAACGATCAGTAATTGAAATTCTTAAATAATCAACTTTTCGTCCAAAACGATCAATCAATGCATGAGAGTCAGGGGTATTCATAGGCTATTATAGATACTTAGAACGCGAAATGATGTGACCATTATCACTTAAATGCTTAAAACTGGCAAACAAAGTCACTAATACTGCCTTGATAATTTTACACCCAAATATCCGCTTGTAACCGTCAAAACCTGACCGATAACCTTTATTTTTTTCATGCATATATCCGAAACCAGCCTTATTTTAATTAACAATGCCCCACGGGTTTATATTGCATACAGTGGAGGCTTAGATTCACATGTTTTATTACACTACTGCGCGATAAATCCCACTATTAAACCGAAGCTTAGCGCGATTTATGTTCATCATGGCTTGCAAAAATGTGCCGATGACTGGGAACAACATTGCCAACAACAAGCACTGCAATTAAATATTCCTTTTAAAACACTGTATGTCACCGTCGAGAGTCGGCATAAAAGCCCAGAAGCAGCGGCACGTGAGGCACGTTATCAGGCTCTCCAGCCTTTATTAAAAGAAGGTGATGTGTTATTAGTCGCACAACACCGAGAAGACCAATTAGAAACGGTTTTATTACAATTATTTCGAGGCGCAGGGATACAAGGGTTATCCGCAATGGCTGAAGTATCCTCTTTTGGAAACGGTCTTTTATTAAGACCCCTATTAGAATGCTCTCAACAATCGCTTAAAGACTATGCGTTAAAAAATGCCTTATGTTGGGTAGAAGACCCTAGTAATCAATCCAATGATTTTCGACGAAATTTTTTAAGAAATAACATTATTCCACAATTAAAAACGCAATGGGAAAGTTTGGATAAAACCGTCTCTCGAAGCGCTCAACATTGCAGTAATGCTCAGACTTTATTAAAAAAATTAGGCAAGGACTTATTACAGCCGTGCTTATCTGCTGACAACAGCCTCAACATTGAACTTTTATTAAAATCAGAGCCACCACAACAAGCATTAGTTGTCCGTGAATGGTTTGAGTGTTTAAACTTACTCATGCCAAGCGTTGCCTTTATACAGCAACTGTTTAAAACTGTCATCAAAACTCAAAAAAATGCGAATCCTATTTTAAAGTACCAACAGGGTTGTATTCGGCGCTATCAGCATAAATTATATTATTTAACCTCAACGGATGATATTTATCTCGCTAAAATTTGGTCAACTAATCAACATAGCCTACAATTATCAGCCTCAACCTCCCTACAAAAAATAACAACACGCTCAGGCATTTCTCAAAAAAAATGGCATGAATCAAAGGTCAGTATTCGCTATCGAAGTAGCGGAGAAAAAATAGCCCTACCCTACCGTGAAGGTCATCATACTTTAAAAAAATTATTTCAAGAAGCAAATATACCT
The DNA here is from genome assembly GCA_023144875.1 of Methylococcales bacterium. GTDB lineage: Bacteria > Pseudomonadota > Gammaproteobacteria > Methylococcales > Methylomonadaceae > WTBX01. The sequence goes on along the minus strand of JAGLEW010000106.1, from coordinate 10,257 downwards.
CCGTGGGAGCGTGAAAAAATACCTCTTATTTATTTTAATGAAAAATTGGTTGCCATTGCTAATTTATGGGTGAGTAAGACGGTTTTCATTCGACAAAATGAACCTTGTTATCAGATTAAATGGTTGCGATAACGTATAATATCAACAGTTTCAGAAAGTGGAAAATGCGCGGATAAATTTTGTACAAATTGCTGGCAATAATAGGGGATTTGTAAACTCCCTTTAGCGCCAAAGCCATTAAAAATACCTATATTTGAATAATTTGGGTGCCAGCCAATAAATGCCTGTTTATCTAATGTACAAGGGCGAACATTCGCTTGTTGATTCATAACATCAGCATGGACTGTTTGCGCTAAAACACCCTTTAATTTATCAAGTAAAAGCTGTTTCGCCTCGTTGGTGATTTTTGTATCAATATGTTCACGGTCAAAGGTTGCCCCTGTACGAAAATACATTTCATCTAACGGGATCATCCAGTAGCCATAGTTAAGTAGATGATTTTGCTCTATCGAGGTCTGTTTTAAAGTTAAGATTTCACCTTTAACCAATTGAAAAGGCAATTTAGAAAACCACGGATTTTGACGCGCTAAATAGCCCTCACAGAAAATAATTTTTTTTGCATTAATTTCTTTATAAACAATGGTTGTTGAAATTTTTAAATCGTCATACGCAAACAAAGCGGTTTGATAACACTGACGAACAATAAAGAATTGCTTTAAGCATGAGAGTAACGGACGCGTTAATAAATAACCTGTTTGTTTTTGTTCCAATGCGGTAAAAGCGTCCTTTTTAATGATGCTTCCTAAATAGGGCTGGTAATCTAAGTTTTTAAGGCGTTTTTGAGCATTTTCAAGCAATTTTTGAGTCGTTAGCAACCGTAACATCGGTTTTTCAACATAAAATGTTTGCTGAAAAAACTGTGCTAACTGTTGATAATACGCTTTAGCCACAGGCAATAACAACTTAACATCCGTTGATTTTACCAAACGCATTCCCGTAATAGGATTAATCAAACCTGCGGCAATTTGCGACGCATTTTCTAAGCCATTATCAATAATAGCAATTTTAAAACCACGTTGAATCAGTTCAAAACCTAATAAACTGCCCGCTAATCCTTGTCCTACTATTAAAAAATCAACGTCCTTCAAAACGCAGGCTTGTAATCTTTAGGCTTTTTAACTTCAATCGGAAACTGCCCCTTGCATTTTAAAACACATTCACTGGACGAGGTCTTCACAATTGCCGCTTTAAATGAATGATCCACCGCAAGCCATTTATCAGCCGTGGTTTCTGATAAGCCTTCCGCCAAAATACTGGCCTTTAAAATTCTTTCACGAATTTCAATCATTTCATTGGTAATAAACATGTGCATATGCACAAACGCGGGCGTATCTCCCTCGTAGTTATTAGGGCCATTAAAAGCGGCAATCATAAATTGACTTTGTTTTTTAATTAACGCTTCTTTAGACTTTCCTAAAAAAAAAGTTTCAAGCCACGGCTCATCAAACATAATATCGTAAAATCGTTGATGAACCTTTATCACCATCGCTTCTCCTCCAACCTCTTCTAATAAATTATCAGTTTCATTCATTTTTAGTGGTTGTATTTGAAGCTCAGGCGCTAATTGTGCCATTGCACGTTGCATAATAGCGGCAACATCATCAAAAACATCATCAAAGGCTTCTTTTAATTCAGGCGTATAAGCCTCCCCCAAATGCACCGACAAGGTATTTAAAAGTGCTTTTTTCATAAGCGGAAAATGTTGAATTTCAGCACCATATTGGCGAATATGACGTTCACCCATTTTTGAAATAGAATCTTCAATTTTTTCCAAATGCTTCACATTTTTTAATGTACTCAACATATTGGTAAATTTTCGATTTAAAAAAACCACACTGCCTGAAAAAACCGTTTTTAGCTGTCGATCTAATTGAAATAGTTCTTTATAAAATATCCGTGATAAGGTTTCCGTTTGGCTATTTAATTGATCCAGACAAGTTTTAACTAATAAACGATTTTGAGTTTTCATAAGAATAGTTTTTTAAGTAAAATACAACCGTTGATGCTATTCAACGACAATATTGGGAAATTTATTTTTAAAGTCTTTGGTTTTTAAGGCCAGTTTCGCCGTCATTTTACGCGCAATTTTCTGATAAGATTGGGTGATAGCACTATCAGGGTCTGCAACCACACATGGTTTTCCTGCGTCTGACAATTGACGAATATGAATGTCTAATGGCAGTGACCCTAAAAATTCAGTACTGTTTTTCTTTGCCATTATTTGACCACCACCTTGCCCAAAAATAGCCTCTTCATGCCCACATTCACTGCAAATATGTGTGCTCATATTTTCAACAATACCCAACACTGAAACGCTGACTTTTTCAAACATACCAAGCCCTCGCTGAGCATCTAACAACGCAATATCTTGTGGTGTGGTCACGATCACCGCCCCACTAACAGGAATTTGTTGCGATAATGTCAATTGAATATCCCCTGTCCCTGGCGGTAGATCCACAATTAAATAATCTAACTCATTCCATTGAGTATCTTTTAATAATTGCTGCAATGCACTGGTAACCATAGGGCCTCGCCAAATCATCGGCTGCTCTTGATCTATTAAATAACCGATCGAATTGGTCTGGATACCGTAACCCATTTTTGGCAACATGGTTTTACCATCCTCACTGTCAGGATGACCTGATAAGCCCAACATCATGGGAATACTTGGCCCATAAATATCCGCATCTAAAATTCCAACATTCGCACCTTCAGACGCTAATGCCAGCGCTAAATTAACCGATGTTGTCGATTTTCCCACTCCTCCTTTTCCAGAAGCAACCGCAATAATATTTTTTATATTATCCAGCGGTTTTAAAGCTTGCTGTACCGCATGCGAAACGATTCTTGTTTCAACCTCAATTAAAATATGACAACTTTCTTTAACCAAATGACGTAAATGCGCTGTAAGTGTGCTTTTTAAGGCAGCGATATAATTTTTTGCAGGGTAGCCCAAGCGTAGTGTAAGATGAATTTTTTGGTCAATAATTTCAATTTTTAACACATTGCCCGCACTGACCAAATCCTTGTCAGAATGTGGGTCAATAAAGGTTTTAAGTAAGTTGTTTACCGCATTTTTATCCAGCGTTGCCATCATTGCTCCAAAATAATTTAAACACCTATAATAACCCAGTTTTTTTCTAGGAATATAAGCTTGTGGCTTAAATCCCAGTTTTTTTTATACTTTTTTTAATCGGAATATTTTATGTCAATTTTTTCAGGGAGTTACGCACCCGAAGATGTTCATTTTTTATTAAAACCTATTGAGGTCGAAAGCACCTCATTGTGGGAAAAAGAACGTTTAATTCAGCAAAAAAATTATCATTACAGTGAAATGATTACCCATGAGTCTTTACCCTCATCAGCGTATTTAGCGTTATTTCATGCTACGTTTACACAAAATAAACCTCAGTTAGCGCATGATTTAATCACATTAGCACTTGAAATTAATCAGCGAAAACAAGGTGAAATTGTCTTAATTTCTCTCGCCCGTGCAGGAACTCCCATCGGGGTATTATTAAAACGAATCTTACAACGCTATTTTAAACGCCAATGCCAGCATTATTCCATTTCGATTATCCGTGACCGAGGCATTGATTATAATGCCCTACAATATATTTTAGATCATCATGCAAATGTTGAAGGCTTCACCTTTATTGATGGATGGACAGGCAAAGGGGTTATTACTCAAGAATTACACCAAAGTGTTCTCGCATTTAACCAACAATTTCACACAGCCATTAGTCCTGATTTATATGTTCTTAATGATATTGCAGGGGTCGCGGCCGTTACTGCTAGTTTTGATGATTATCTCATCCCATCAAGTTTGTTAAATTCAATTGTTTCAGGGCTTATTAGTCGCTCTATTTTAAATAAAAAATACATTAGTACAGGCGATTTTCACGGTTGCCTTTATTATCAACACTTTTTAGCCACCGACTTAAGCCGTTGGTTTGTTGATCAAACTATGATAGTCGTTGATGAAAAGCTAATGTCTACCCAAAAAAATTTCAAGCCTGATAAGGCTGCTAACTTAAAAACACAAACACAACAACAATCCAGTCTCTTTATTCAACAGATAAAAAAAACCTATAACATCCAAAATATTAATCTTATTAAACCTGGTATTGGTGAAGCAACACGTGTGTTATTACGTCGTGTTCCCGATTGTCTTATCTTAAAAAACAGACACGGATCACAGACACAACACCTCTCACTTTTGGCCGAGGAAAAACAAATTACCATGATTGAAAACCCACAAATGCCCTATCAAGCAACCGCGATTATTAAAGAGATGATAAATGATTGAAGCCATGCAACTAGGAGCGACCTTATATATCCCTGCCATTAAAGATAATTTGGTCGAAATTGCCAATGGTGATAAATATCCACAGTTACGCTCAATGGTATTTTGCACTGAAGATTCAATTCACAATGAAGATTTAGATCAAGCGCTCAATCGCATTCGCGTGTTATTGCCACAATTAAAATTAAACAGCCATAGACTGCATTTTATTCGTGTCCGTAACCCTCAAATTTTACAAAAATTATTAGCTTTACCTGCAATTGATCGCATTACAGGTTTTGTTTTTCCAAAGCTTGATTTAAATAATACCGAAGCCTATTTTTCATTAGTCGCAGGAAAAGGCTTTAAAAATATGCCAACATTGGAAACAAAGTCGGTTTTTGAACAAGCAAAAATGGCGTATTTACGCGATTATTTAATTTCAAAAAATTATCACAATGAAATATTAGCTTTACGCATTGGTGGTAATGACTTACTACAACATTTAGGTTTACGGCGCGCGCAAGAAATTACGTTATACGAAACCTCATTAGGCCAAGTCATTTATCAATTAATTAACACCTTCAAACCTTATGGTTTTGAGTTGACTGCCCCTGTTTTTGAACATTTAAATAATCATTATTTACTTCAACAAGAAACACAACATGATATTAGCTGTGGTTTAATTGGAAAAACAGCGATTCATCCACAGCAAATTATGGAAATTGAATCATGTTATCGGGTCAAGCAGGAAGATTTAGGCGTAGCCAATGCAATTTTAGAAAAAAATGCGAAGGCTGTTTTTAAGATGAACGATTCTATGTGTGAAATTGCCACTCATAAAATTTGGGCAAATAGTATTATTAAACGGCACCAGATTTACGGACTTATCTAAACAAAAAGCCCCAAGCTTTTAAAAACTTGAGGCTAATCTTTTTTGTTTATAGATTATCTATGGTAGAAGCGTTTAAGCGGTAAAAGCCTCTTTAATTTTTTTACGTTTTGAAATACCAACTAAACCCATTAAGCCTGATCCAAATAAGAAAACAGCCGCAGGAAGCGGGGTTGTTAAGCTAGGAGGAATCGCATCGGCTTCAAAAAAATCAATGGCTAAATCAGATGCACTTGATAATTGAGTAACGCCCATTGAAATAGACTGAATTGAGGTAAAATCAAGTGCTAAATTAGTAAACTGGCTAAATAAAACATATTGTAATCCCTGACCTAAACCACTTACGGTAACACTGTCCTGATCCCCATCCGAATCTCTTACACTAAAGGTTAAATCAATCATACCTTGATCAATACTGACAATATTAAGCTTAAAACCTTGTGCTGTTAAAGCATTCCCTTGTGTTAAATCAACGCCGCCCAAACCAGCACCATTAGAATCCCACGTTGTTTTACTTTTAATTTTAGTGAAAGTATCTGAACTGTAACTAAATAGCCCTTGCACAATCGCGCTGTTTCCGCCTAAAGGCCCTGAAACATGATCAACTTTTGTTGTACGATGCGTACCGATAACACCTGCAACCGCTTTAGAGCCTGAACTTGTAGGTGTTCCTGAATTAACGGCATAATAATCAATGTTAGGATCATTAAACGTATCAATAACAATACCAGCAGCCGATGCGTAAGAACCAATAGATAATGTTGCAACAGTAGCAACGCTCAGAATTAAATTTTTCATAACTTTCCCTTATGTAAATTAAAATATTTTATACAACTTTTTCAAACCTTAGATTTAAAAATAAGTTCTATAAAACGTGGCTTAATTTTAAGACATTCAGTGCAAACCAAGCAATGACTGCTTTTTTTTAATGTGAAATATATCACGTAAAATATTATCCGTTATTTAATAAAGGCTGTAAACATATTTATCATTCTTTTAATTTTTCCCTGAAATAAAGCGACGTTAAACGCTTTTATACCTTATATATAATAGAAGGCTAATACAGTAAGTTTTATTATTTTATGCGACAATACCTACTTGTTTTACTATTTATTTCTCTTAGTACCCCATTATTTATGAAAAAACGAAAAATCCTTGCTACCAGTGCCCTCCCCTATGCCAATGGCCCTATTCATATAGGCCATTTAGTCGAATATATTCAGACGGATATTTGGACACGTTTTCAAAAACAACGCGGACATCAGTGTTATTATCTGTGTGCGGATGACACCCACGGCACCCCGATTATGCTAAGAGCCGAGAGTGAGGGCATAACCCCTGAAACATTAATTAAGAATATTGAAACACAGCACCGTGCTGACTTTGCAGACTTCCATGTAAAGTTTGATCATTATCACACTACGCATTCTAAAGAGAATCAAGAATTATCCCGTTTGATTTATCAACGATTAAAAACCGCAGGTCACATTTCAACTCGAACCATCACGCAAGCCTATGACCCTGAAAAAGAAATGTTTTTATCGGATCGGTTTATTAAAGGCGATTGCCCTAAATGCGGTGCGCAAGAACAATATGGGGATGGCTGTGAAAAATGCAGTGCCACTTATGCCCCAACGGATTTAAAAAATGCCATCTCAGCGATTTCAGGCGCAAAACCCATTGAAAAAGAATCTGAACATTATTTCTTTGAGCTGCCCCACTTTACTGAAATGTTACAACAATGGACGACTGAACACGGTAATTTACAAACAGAAGTGTCTAATAAATTGGCAGAATGGTTACAAGGCGGATTAAAACAATGGGATATTTCGCGTGACGCGCCTTATTTTGGTTTTGAAATTCCTGATGCACCAGGTAAATATTTTTATGTGTGGCTAGATGCACCCATTGGTTATATCGCCAGTTTTAAAAATTTTTGCACTACTGAAAATTTAAATTTTGATGAATTTTGGGGGAAAGACGCCACAACAGAGCTTTATCATTTTATAGGGAAAGATATTATTTATTTTCACGCTCTTTTTTGGCCTGCCATCTTAACAGGTGCTAATTTTAGAAAACCCAGTGCCGTTTTTGCACACGGTTTTTTAACCGTTAATGGCGAAAAAATGTCGAAATCACGGGGCACCTTTATTACCGCACGTACCTATTTAGAACATTTAAACCCTGAATATTTACGATATTACTTTGCGGCTAAATTAAGTAATAATTTAGAAGACATTGATTTAAATTTTGAAGATTTTAGCCAACGAGTCAATTCAGACTTAGTCGGGAAAGTGGTTAATATTGCCAGCCGTTGCAGTGGTTTTATTAAAAAACGTTTTGAGGGAAATTTATCGGAAAAGTGCAGCGAGCCTGAATTATTTCAAACTTTTATTGATGCCAACGAATCAATTGCCAACCGTTATGAAAATCGTGAATTTTCGAAAGCCATGCGCGAAATTATGGCATTAGCCGATAAAGCCAACCAATATATTGATGAAAAGAAACCGTGGATTATTGCTAAAGAAGACCATAGATCGCAAGAATTGCATGAAACTTGTTCCGTTGGGCTTAATTTATTTCGACTTCTCATGGTTTATTTAAAACCTGTGATTCCCAACTTAGCCATTCAAGCAGAAACTTTTTTAAATAGTGAGCCTCAAGGCTGGGTTGATCATTTACAACCGTTATTATCCCATAAAATTAAGGCGTTTAAACCCTTAATGACGCGTGTAGAAGCCGATAAAATAGAGAAAATTATTGAAGCATCCAAAGCAAACTTAGAAAAAGTAACCACAAAAGTACCAACAAAACAGTTTGAACCGATTGCCAATGAAATTGAATTTGAAGATTTTGCCAAAATTGATTTACGAATCGCAAAAATTGTTAATGCCGAATCCGTTAAAGGGGCTGATAAATTATTGCAATTAACGGTTGATATTGGTGATGGTAAACTTAATGTGATTGCAGGTATAAAATCAGCGTATTCACCCGACGATTTAAAAGGCAAGCTCACCGTAGTGGTAGCAAATTTAAAACCCCGTAAAATGCGTTTTGGTGTCTCAGAGGGAATGGTATTAGCCGCAGGCATGGGTGGAAAAGATTTATGGATATTAAGCCCTGATGAGGGCGCAGTAGCAGGAATTCGGGTGAAATAATGGTGAAAGAAAGCCGTGTAGAGCAAGGTCTACACGGCTATTTTTTATTTAAGCGGCTTCGCGTGAAAAACGTTTGCGTTCATTTTCAGTTAACAATAATTTACGCAAGCGAATCGAACTAGGTGTCACTTCAACCAACTCATCTTCAGCAATAAACTCAAGCGCTTGTTCTAGCGTCATTTTTTGAATTTTAGCACAACTTATGCTCTCATCCGTTCCAGACGCTCGAACATTGGTTAACGGTTTTGGTTTGGTTGGGTTCACGACTAAATCATTGGTACGAGAATGAATGCCAACTAACATGCCTTCATAAATTTCATCACCATTGACCACTAATAATTCCCCCCGTGCTTGCAAAGGAAATAAGGAATAATCCACCGCTTTCCCTTTCGCCATTGAAATTAAAACACCTCGATTTCGTAAGCCCACTTCACCTGATTTCATTTCAGCGTAATGATCGAATACATGATACAACAACCCTGATCCTGAGGTAGTGGTCATAAATTCGGTTTGAAATCCAATCAACCCACGTGATGGCATGATATATTCAAGCCGTATACGACCATTACCATCGGGCACCATATTTTGTAAATCGCCTTTACGTTCACCTAAGCGCTCCATCACCGCACCTTGATGAATTTCTTCCACTTCAATCGTGACAACTTCAAAGGGTTCACATAATTTGCCATCTATTTCTCGTAACACCACTTCAGGACGTGATACGCCCATCTCAAAACCTTCACGACGCATATTTTCGATTAAAATCGCCAAATGAAGTTCGCCACGACCAGATACTTTAAATTTATCCGCATCATTAGTGTCTTCGACCTGCAACGCCACATTGTGCTGTAATTCTTTATCTAAACGTTCACGAATTTGCCGTGAAGTGACATATTTACCTTCACGACCTGCAAACGGTGACGTATTCACTTGAAAGGTCATGCTAACCGTCGGCTCATCCACTAATAATGGCGGTAACGCTTCAGGACTATCAGGGTGACAAAGTGTATCTGAAATATCGAGTTTATCAATCCCTGTAAACGCAATAATATCACCTGCTGTCGCTTCTTTCACTTCAACTCGATCCAAGCCATTAAAGCCAAATATTTGTTGCATTCGTACATTTCGAACGCCCCCTTCACGATTGATCAACGTCAATGGCATATTGGTTTTAACTCGACCTCGCTGAATACGCCCAACACCAATCACACCAACATAAGAGTTATAATCTAAGCTAATCACCTGCATTTGAAAATCGGCATCAGGGTCACCTTTGGGAGGGCTTACTTTCTCAACAATGGTTTCAAATAAAGGGGTCATATCCCCGCCTCTACTTTCACTGTCTAAACTGGCATAGCCATTGAGTGCTGAAGTATACACAATCGGAAAATCCAACTGTTCATCGGTCGCGCCTAGACGATCAAATAAATCAAAAGTTTGATCCACAACCCATTCAGGACGAGCGCTAGGACGATCTACTTTATTAATGACCACAATCGGCTTTAAACCTAACGCAAAGGCTTTTTGGGTCACAAATCGTGTTTGCGGCATAGGGCCATCCACTGCATCAACCAACAATAAGACCGAATCCACCATCGACAACACTCGTTCCACTTCACCGCCAAAATCAGCATGTCCTGGTGTATCAACAATATTAATGTGATAGCCATTCCAATCAATAGCCGTATTTTTTGCCAGAATGGTAATCCCACGTTCTTTTTCAAGATCATTAGAATCCATCATTCTTTCACCTAACTGCTCATGCTCAGAAAAAGTACCTGATTGTTCTAATAATTTGTCAACTAACGTTGTTTTACCGTGGTCAACGTGGGCAATAATTGCAATATTTCTGATATGGTGTT
>JAGLEW010000105.1 GCA_023144875.1 Methylococcales bacterium | reverse complement strand
TTATTTTGTATGCACGAGTATAAACGCAGTATTGGAAATCAGAGCGCACCCGATGCTCAAGCACTTGCCGCCATGTTGGTTGCCAGAGAAATAAATAATAATGACAAACCGATTTATGGATTATATGTCGTGGGGCTTATTTGGAATTTTATGGTGCTGAATGGGAATGATTATTATATTAGTAAAGACTATAAATCCGATAATGAAGAAATTTTTTTAATTTTTAAAATGTTAAAAGCGTTACAAAAAATTATTAAGGATGAGTTACATCCGTAGTATAGAAACTAATAATCAAAATTTAGTTAATTGCTAAGATATTTTAGCGTAACTTGTTTTTTTAATTGCTAACCGTAGAGTGAAGTTTATTCACCATTGATGAGATAAAACATTGGAAGAAGATATAACAACCGATTTAATGATATTACAAAGCTGCCTTGATTCGATGTTGAATAAAGTTGAGGCTGATCATGCGATGCTAAAAAAAACGCGTGCGTTTGAAGTACGATTACTGGAGTTTACTACCCTTCCAGAAATCATCGATTTTATTTTAAGCGAGTTAAAAACTGTTTTTAGCGTAGATGATGTCAGTTTATCCCTGCTTGATTCATCACAAGATATTAGTGCTTGTTTAAACAGCTATGACTATAATTTTGAACAAAATTCTAATCTTATTTTGCTCGAAGATAAAGTTATTTTAGTTAATGAATTTAGTACGGGAATGTATGCGGGTACTTATGAAGCGCATAAGCATGAAGTCTTTTTTCCATTGCGTGAAGAGCATCCTCCCGCGAGTATTTCCATTATTCCATTAAATCGTAAAGACCAGTTTTTAGGTTCTTTAAACCTTGGTAGTTATCGCTCCGATTGTTTTTTTAATAATTTTATCAGTGAATCAATACCACAATTAGTGATGCTTATTGCACTGGCGATTGAAAACAGCTTGCAATTTGAAACCTTAAGGCAGATTCAATTATCCAAATCAATGGAAAATGTGAATAATCGTGACTATCTTGAGCATCGTTTGATTGAAGAATTAGACCGAGGAAAACGCAGTGTTAATTGTGTTTCTTGCTTAGTCGTAGATATTGTTTTTAGCAAAGCTCGAAAAAATGTAGACGCTCAAAAATTGGAACAATATGTGTTAGAATCTGTTTCTGCCTTGTTAAAACAACAATTACGAGTTAATGATGTCTTGAGTTATTATGAAGGTAAAAAATTCGCGGTTTTATTAATGAATGTGCCTGATGAATTTGTTGTGTTAATTTCTCAACGTATTCAAAAAACTATAAAAGCGCATAAAGAAACTTTTTCGGGTCAATCCATTACTTTTTCAGCCATTATTGGCCATACCAGTTACCGTTTTAAGGAAGATGATTCACAAAGTCATCAAGAAATTGCCTTAAAATTAATTGATGAGGCGGACACACATTTACAAAGTATTGAAAAGACCTGATCTACGCGAGAAGCCGTTGAAAATTGACCTATGAAAATAATTACAATACCCGTTACATCGTATCAACAAAATTGTTCTTTATTGATCTGCGAAGCCACAAATAAAGCGGCTTTTGTTGACCCTGGTGGTGAAATTGAGGTTTTACAAGCGGCGCTTGAAAAAGAGAATGCTGAGTTAGAATCCATTTTTTTAACGCATGGGCATTTAGACCATATTGGCGGTACCGCTGAATTAGTATCAATTTATAATATTCCCGTGATCGGCCCTCATCGTGAGGATCAATTTTTGATTGATGCAATTCCAGCACAATGTTTAAAATTTCGCTTTGCACACTGTGACACCTTTACCCCGACACGTTGGTTAAAACAAGGGGATAGAATTACCGTGGGTCAAGAAGAATTGAAAGTTTTACACTGCCCTGGTCATACACCAGGGCATGTAGTGCTATATCATACCAATACTAAAACTGCTTTTGTGGGCGATGTGTTATTTAAAGGTTCTATTGGTCGTACCGATTTAGAAAAAGGCGATTTTTCAACGTTAATTGATTCAATTCAAAAAAAGCTCTGGCCTTTAGGGGGCAATGTTCGTTTTATTTCTGGACATGGTGATATATCAACCTTTGCAGAAGAAATGGAATCAAACCCTTTTGTTGGAAAATCCGCCTTAGCAAAAGTGAGTTAGCTTTTATTAGCTAATATTTAGCCTCTTAAGAGCGGCACAGAGGTGGAGAAAATCAGTTAAATTTAAGTGGCTGGGTATATTAAATACGCCCATTTTTTTGTTGTTTTATTATAAATTTTAACCTCAAGATCATAGCGTTTCGTTTTGAGGTTATATATTAATGCCCATGAATAACGGGAGTAACCTGCATTCTTTCCCTCTTCTATGTCTGCATAAATAGCATAACGATTACCCCCTATATATTCCAAATGATCCGCTAGAAACACGCTCTTTTTTTCACCTGACTTTGTGTGAATTAAATAAAAGCCTGATGTTTCATCCAAGCTAAAATCCCATCGATCATTTTTTCGTTCATAACTACCCACGGTATCAACTAACCCTGCTAATTTAGATGCATCTGGATTAACACGCTCCGTTCCTTTGAATTTATCCGCGATTTTTAATCGACAGCGACCTGAAACGTTCTTATTAATACAGGCTTGTAAGGCATTTTCGTACTCTAATTTTGCCTTACCCATCACCTGAGCTTTTTTAGGGGAAAGCGGTTCGCCAATCAGTGAACACGAAAGTTTTATATGCGTCTTATTAGGTAATAAACCTGCATCCTCTTCAATGAAGGTAGAACAGGTTAGTAGATTATCTTTATGTGCCTTTCGAGCACTGTGCGCATTAATCGTTAATTCATATTCCCTTCTTTTTTCCTGATCCGTATTAGGTTTGATTTTATCAAATTTTTCTTTTTCAAAAAGAACCGCATTAAAATGAGCCGTTTCATTAGGGGCGATTTCTATCTCTACCTCTTTAAGGCTTATTAGATTAGGGTCATCAGAATCAACCGCCTCTTTAAGAGGCACGGCTCTTTCTCCAGAAAACAGGCTTGAAATAATAATTTTTTCATTCATCTCTGCCATTTTAGCGTTTGCCTTTTTTGACAAAACCACATCGACTGAAAATACGAGTGCTTTTACGGATTCTGTTTTCTCATCTTTTCCATCGGGTTTTAACTTAATTGCCATTAAATAATGAGTCGCTGTTTTATTAATACACGTTAAATTGGCAACATCCTTGCTTTTTACGTTAACAATAACACCTGATGTCACAGGATATTCCTTTGATGTTTTATCGACACCCCAAAATACACGATATTTGGTATCCCCGCGAGGGATTGTAATCGAGTAGCTCTCGGTAGGACTAATAGGTCCTGATTGGTAGGTGAATACTTTTTCTTTGGGAATGGTGAAAAATAACTCAGGCTTTTTATTTTTGTGGCCGAATGAATAACTAATTGTTTTTCCTTTATCGCAAACCTCAAGTATTTTTTTACTTTTTTGAATTTCACAAAAAAAGAGTGACTTATCTTTTTCCTGACACTGTGCATAGAGATGTGTGGAATATAGACCCGTCAATAGTAGGCTGAGAGTTATTAAATATTTCATAATTAGCTTGGGGTTCCTGTATTTTGGTTATTGTATTTCTTATTCAATTTTACCCTGTTTTTAAAAGAGCCTTAATCACCGATATAGCGAATACAGGACAGTGGTTTACCAGGCGCTTGTAAATATCCACCACGAGTTGACACCCAACCAACTAATCCAAAGGGGGTCGAGACAAGAAAATTCATCGCTGTATTTTTCCCCTCATTATCAAGCGGAGCTGATGTTTTACACGTATTACCCTCATACTCTGCCAATAGAATTTTGACACGCGAATTTGCAGGTAAGACCGCCACTTTTTCTGCTTTTTCACATTTCTTCGCATACATAACCAAGGCGGTTGAGGTTGTGCAGTCTTTATTAACGAAATAAAAGGGTTGTTTAATTTCGATGACTTTATTATCAACAATATGAAATTTTTTACGTTTCATATAATAACGATTAGAATCTGATGCTGTATAAAATGTTTTTCCTGCGGAAATATAAAGCGTCTCTCCCACAAGAGATGAGGTTTTTTGCGCCTTATTAACTTGAATCGTAAATGAAGGATCATCGCTAGGGCCAGGGTTAAAACTTATATCAAGCACATCCGCATCGGTTGTAATACGGATTTTTGATGATGACGCTTCCTTAGTCGGTTTAATTTTCACTGTATTCTTCAATAACTCAGGCGCTAAGTATACTTTGCCTTGCGTTTCACCAATTACATACGGCTTATAATGCTTAAATGATGCGGGTAATTTATCGGCTGCAACCAGCTGATTGCTAGCTATTACAATCAACACGCATAATGCCATTGATAATTTATTAATGGTTTTCATTGATTACCCTTGTGTAATTATTAGACGTAAAATTTGGAAAATCATCGCTAATTAATTTTTACGGTGAACCCAGAATAGTTTTAAATGAATCTATAAGTTGGAACAAGCCGAGAAAGGATTGTTGTAGTATTGGCGTAAATGAATTAGGGAAATTGAACTCATGATATTTACAAGCGATTTATCACTGAAAGTTGTGAATTACAGGGAACTTAAAATCTATGAGTTAGGCGCAACATAACCTTCTGGCATTTCAAAGTTATTTGAAAAAAGAAATTTTTCACGTTCTGAGGCTAAAAAAGTTCGAGTTTTAGGCTCATAACTCGCTAATCTGTGTTCATTAATCAGCATGGTCTGCATACTAATCCATTCTTGCCATGCTTGTTGTGAAATCGTTTCAAAAATTTGTTGACCAACTTTGCCTGGAAATGGCGCTTTCGCTAAGCCTTCGGCTTCTTTGTCTAGTTTTACGCAGTGAATCATTCGTGTCATCTTAATGTCCGTT
>JAGLEW010000104.1 GCA_023144875.1 Methylococcales bacterium | reverse complement strand
ATTATGGATTTTTATAATGCCTTATTAGCCGATCGAGAAAATGACAATGTACAACAGCAAAAAACCGAGGACGCACGCGTTCAAACCACCTCAGGCACAGGAGAAGCGCGGGTTAAAGAGATAAAGTTATTCAATGATACAGGAGATATTATTGATGTCGTCGATGTAGGACAAACCGTTTGTCTTGTGATTACCATTGAAATTAAACAAGACATTCCCGAATTAGTCTTAGGTTATATGATTAAAGATCGTTTAGGACAATCCATTTATGGTACCAATACGCATCATCTAAAAAACCATCAACAAGCGGTCAAAAAAGGCCAGCTAATTACTTATAAATTTAATTTTAAAGCCAATTTAGGGAAAGGTTCCTACTCTATCGCCGTTGCCCTGCACTCCTCTGCCACGCACATTCAAAAAAATTATGAATGGCGCAACTTAGCCCTTGTCTTTAATGTCGTAAATGTCAATAAATCCGCCTTTGTCGGCATGACGTGGTTGCCACCCACAACAGAGATCGTTTATGAAAACTGATTTTTATCAAGCTTTTGAAGAAAAATACCGAGGCTCTCACCAGATCGTACAGGAACGCCTTCGTATTTATTTTCCATTTATTAAATCGCTCTTAACATTATTTCCACACCCAACAGCAGTAGATTTAGGCTGCGGACGCGGCGAATGGTTAGGGTTGTTAAATGAATGGAACATTGAAGCACAAGGCGTTGATATTGATCAAAATATGGTAGATTTAGCTCGAAAAAAAGGCTTTAAGGTTCAAAATCAAGACGCCATTACTTTTTTAAAAAATTTACCCACGAACAGCCAATTTATTATTTCAGGGTTTCATATTGCCGAACATATTCCTTTTTCACAATTACAAAACTTAGTAGAAGAGGCATTACGCGTTTTAAAACCTGGGGGCTTATTAATTTTAGAAACGCCTAATCCTGAAAATATTATTGTAGGCACCTCTAATTTTTATTTAGATCCTACGCACAAAAACCCCTTACCCCCCTTACTCTTATCGTTCTTACCTGAGTATTATGGCTTTGAAAAAATTAAAATTTTAAGATTACAAGAACCCTATTTTTCAATTAAAAGTCATGAAGATATGACCTTATTAGATGTCTTTAGTCAAGTAAGCCTCGATTATGCCATTGTTGCACAAAAACTAGGTGCTAATGATTGTATGGAAGCCACAGAATTCGCTTTTAATAAAGATTATGGACTAGAATTAAAAAAACTCACCAATCTTTATGACCAACAAATTGATGCCAAAATTCAAGTGGCAATAAACCGTCTTTATAACAGCCATTCTTGGCGTATTACGGCGCCTTTGCGTTGGGTTTTCATGCAATTTAAACTTTTATTTCTCTCATTAAAAAAACAATAAATCATAATGAGCCAAATAACACTTCCAAAAATCAGCCTTGATACGGTAATGCGTAAAATTAGAGCCGAAAATAGACAACAAGAGGCGACTATGAACGCAGACGCACTCCCAAAAATTGGCCTTAATACAAGAATACATAAAATTAAAGCTGAAAATAAACAACAAGAGGCGACTATGAACGCAAGCATACTCCCAAAAATTGGCATTGATATGATAATGCATAAAATCAGAGCCGAAAATAAACAACAAGAAGCGACTATGAACGCAGACGTACTCCCAGAACTTAATTTTAATTTTCAGTTCAATTTTGAATTTTCCTTACAAGATCAATTGGAAAAACTAAAACCTGAAGAAATTATCCTCCCTAATAAAAGCAGTTATCATATTAATGATTTTTGTGTGTATCATGATGAGGCTTTTATTAAAAATAGCTTTAAGGGGCTTTTAAAGCGCCTACCTGAAGAAGAAGAACTAGGACATTATCTTTTATTTTTAAGGCAAGGCTTGCTTTCTAAAAAAGAGATTATTTCTAAAATACGCTACTCGAAAGAAGGTCGTGAAAAAAGTGTTCAGGTTAAAGGTTTAAAACTACCGACCTTATTCATACTCATTGGAAAACTACCTGTTATTGGTTTTTTATTAAAAACTATCTTAGCCCTTTTTAGGCTGCCATCATTAATGGTTCAAATTCGACAATTAGAGGCTACCAGCCAAGTGCCTGATGTTAAAACAGAACAATTAGCTAAAATAATGGATCAAAACCTTAATAATACCTTTCGCTATACACTGCAAGAGACCCTGCAAAGTACGCTTGAAAATTCACTCCCACCCTATCTTCAAGTCGCATTTTCTCAAAAAGTTTCTCGAGCTGAACTAGAAATGAAAGCAAATCGTTCTGAATTAGAGTCAAAAGCGG
>JAGLEW010000103.1 GCA_023144875.1 Methylococcales bacterium | reverse complement strand
GAACGCTCTGAATTAGAGTCAAAAGCGGAACGTTCTGAATTAGCGAGTAAAGTGAGTCGAGCTGAATTAGAGCACAAAGTAGACTATATTTCTTTAAGTTCGTTATTAGAAGGAAAGGTCAGTCACCAAGACTTAGATAAAAAATTAGAGCTTCGTGTCGCCCATACCGATTTTATAAAAGAGCTGGCTTTAAGGGTTGATTACGATTCCTTAGCGATTAATTTAGCCACTAAAGCTGACCAAAATAAGATGAATGAAGCATTTACATATATTGAAAAAAATACAACTCAATTAACCAATCAGAAAACTCAGCTTAGTGATTATAAAATTCAGCTCAGTGATTATAAAGTGAATCTTATTGATAATCAGCGTCGGTTAAATTTATTATTAGAAGAAGCTCGGAAAAGATTACCAAAGCCTTTTTCAGAAAAACAAATAGAAACCATTGCCAAGCAAGATTTACATATTTTTGATGCCATGTATGTCGCGTTTGAAGATAAGTTTCGAGGAACACGTAAAGACATAAAACAACGCCAAAAAGTCTATTTACCTATAATTAAAAAGGCCTTACAAGCAACCGATAATAACCCTGTGTTAGATATGGGTTGTGGACGCGGAGAATGGCTGGAGCTATTACAAGAACATCATATTAAAGCGCAAGGGACTGATTTAAACTGCATTATGATTCAAGAATGTAATGACCACGGTTTAGTTGCTAAAGAAGCTGATATTTTAGATTATTTACGCGAATTTAAACCCGCTAGTGTCAGTGCGGTGACAGGATTTCATATTATTGAACATCTCCCTTTCAACGCTTTAATTGCACTTTTTGATGAATGTTTACGAGTTCTAAAACCTGGCGGTGCTATCATTTTTGAAACCCCAAATCCTGAGAACCTATTGGTGGGTGGCTGTCACTTTTATACTGACCCTTCACACCATAATCCTTTAGTCCCTGAGACCATGCGTTTTACCATTGAGCAACGTGGCTTTGAAAAAACGGAAATTAAACGTCTGCATAAATATTCCGATTTTTATGAAACCACTTCCGATGATGAATTTATTAAAGCGCATTTTTATAATGAAATGGATTTTGCCATTATTGGACATAAAGTATGAAACGTATCATTGTCTTAGGCGCGCAAGTACCCTTTGTACGAGGTGGGGCAGAGCTTTTAAATGAAAGTTTAGTCAATAAAATTAATGAGCTGAAAGGGGTGAGTGCCGAGTTAGTTCAATTACCCTTTAAGTGGTATCCCGAAGAACAAATGCTTAATGATGTCGCGGCATGGCGTTTATTAGATTTATCAGAAAGCTGTGGTAAAAAAATTGATTTAGTCATTGCCACTAAATTTCCCACCTATGCCGCGCAACATGATAATAAAATTTTATGGTTAGTACATCAACATCGTGTGTTGTATGATCTTCAACATACTGAGTTTGATCACCCCGATGATGTTACACGTCAACCAGCGTTCAAACGCATTCGAAATAAAATTCGACAAATTGATGCTAATTTTATTTCAGAATCTAAAAAATGTTATACCATTGCCGATAATGTCACTTCGCGTTTACAGCATTTCAATGGACTTCATGCGGAAACCTTACATCCACCCGCCCCTTTTGCCAATAAAATTGTTACCGGAGACTATGGTGATTATATTTTATTTATTGGCCGTATTGAAAAAATGAAACGTCCTGAACTCCTTGTTCAAGCAATTAATAAATGCCCAAAACGAACCAAAGCTTTTTTTATTGGTACAGGGGCTGAAAGTCATGTCTTAAAAACATTAATTGAAAGTCAAAAACTAACCAATCGTTGTAAAATGTTGGGCTATGTTAGTGAAGAAGAACTCACCCAGTATTTAGCCAATTGTAAAGCCGTTTTTTACGCCCCTTATGATGAAGATTATGGCTATGCTACTATTGAAGCTTTTTTAGCGCAAAAACCCGTAATTACCTGTCATGATTCAGGGGAGGTCGCCACCATTGTTCACAATACCGACAGTGGATTTGTGGTTGATAATACTCCCAAAGCAATTGCCGATACCATTAAAAAAATTTATACCCTATCGCCTTCGCAATTAAAGCATAAAGCACAAAACGGCTATGATTTTGCCAAGTCCATCCGCTGGGAAAACGTATTAGAAAAACTAGTTTTGGAAAATATCTAATGCATATCGCCTTATTAAGTCCACTCCCCCCCCAACAAAGTGGTATTGCCGATTATGTTGAGCATTTGTTAAGAGGCTTTGACCATCATAAAACCATTAAAATCACCTTATTCTCCAATACAACGATTAAAAATTTATTAAATTATGAGGTCGTTGATATTGATAGTTTGGTTGAAAATCAATTGGAGGATTATGATTTAGTTATCTATCAGCTGGGTAATAATATTCACTACCATCAATATATGCTGGCGTTATTAAAACGCTATGGTGGAATCGTACATTTGCATGATTTAGTGTTACATCACATGATTGCTGGCATCAATTATCAAGATGAAAAAATAACCCCTAACTACTTTCAAATTATCAAAAGACATTATGGCGAGGATAATAAAAATCGCATTCAACATCTAATTTCTGAAGGGAACTTTATTTGGGAGTCTCCCGAAGTGGTTGACTACCCTTTATTTGAAGAATTTGTTCAATACGCCGATAGTTGTATTGTTCATTCCAAATATACCTTTGAACGCGTGAAAGCGGTTTTTCCAAAAATTCCACTCTATATTATAGATCAGCTTTATGATTTAAAGCCCTTAAAGAAAACGATACGCCTTCAAAAAATCTTACGAATTGGGGTTTTTGGTGGCATTGATTTACAAAAAAAAGTTGATATTGTCATTGAGGTATTAGCTGAGATTAAAACCCGACATCCAAACGTTAATTTTCGGCTTGACATTGTCGGTGCAATCAATGAAACCTGTAATTCTATTTTTTTATTGCCCCATCAATTAGGCTTAGAAAAAAACGTCTTTATTCATGGACGACTGGATGAACAGCAATACAATGAACGCCTCGCACAAACTGATGTTATTATCGCCTTAAGAGTTCCAACAATGGGCGAAACCTCTGCGGTAGTGATGCAAGGCTTACAATTAGGAATTCCTGTGATTGTAACTAATGTCGGCTGGTATAGCGAACTGCCTGAAATAGTTGATAAAGTCTCTTCCATTGAGGTCAAACAAGGATTGCACGCCTTATTATTAAAATATGCCAACCCTGATTATTTGCAAAATAAAACCGAAGAAATTAGCCAATACGCGTTGGAAAATTTTGATTTTTCAAGCTATATTTTACGTTATCAAGCTATTTTAGAACGCGAATACCACAATTATTTAAACACACCACTTTATCCATTATTCGCCAAAGCTTTTAAAGATTTAGAAATTATTAATGATGATATTTTATTGCACGGGCGCTTAAAACGCTTGGAAGCCCTTTTTTAAGCACCAACAATGTATTTTTTAATGGCTAAAACGGCATCAAGTTCTAGGGTTGAAACGCGATTTTGCTGACAACACAACGCCCCTCGAAAACCTAAATAGTCAGGCTGTAAGCGTTTTAAAGGCTCAATATCTTGTTTTTTTAATGAGCCTGCTAATCCTGATAATAGCTGTTGTTGCTTTGCTTGCTTAACAAAATTATTGATTGCATCCAGTGGCATTATTTCAGTCAAACGACCTGTTTCCTTATTTAAGGTATCCAGCATCACTCCTTTAAAACCTGCTGTTTTTAAGGCTTTCAGACTATTTAAATGAGGCATGGCATCGGCAAATAAAACCGCAATCAATGATAACTTTAACGGCTTTAATTCCGCTAATTTAGACAATATCATTGCGATATCCCCATCAGGAAAGACCCCCATTTTAATATAATCAACCCGTGTTGTTGCCATCTTTTTAACCGCATCAAAAACAAGTTCAGGTTCCATAGGCAAATCACCAATCGTAGCACTCATTAAACATCGTCCTTGAACCACTTGGACAATATCTAAAACATCCTCAACCGCTAATGCGCCCAACGCACCTTCTGAAGGCTGTTTCAAGTCAATAATATCAACCCCCGCCTTCAAAACGTGTAAGGCTTCTTCCATGTTCATTACACTGGCTAACATACCCGTCATTTCAACTTAACCGCCTGCTTATGTTGCTCAATTAATTCCATTAACCACGCCCACGCTTCTCGCTCACGTATACCTGCCGTTTTTTCAAAACCAATGCGCAAATACTCAACTTCGGTTTCAATTTTTTGTAAAGATAATCGCTTTAAACGACTGCATAAAATTGCCGCTTCAATCACCGAATATTGCGCTCGATTAAAGCCTAAAAAAGGCTGGTGAGTAACGGTATGAATCACTTTACAAAATAATTTTGGCCGCAGAGAATCTTCTTCAATACGCACTAATTTTAATTCACTGTGTGCCAGCGCTTTTTTTAACACCCGCCCTTCAATTTTTTCTGTTGCCCTAAAACCCCAATCTCGTCGCCCTGTTAAACAGCCAGCAAAAATTCGGACATCATCACAATAATTCACCACCGCAACACCTAAACTCACAATATTATCCAATGTAGTTGATGGCTTAAAAGGCAAAATAACGAGTTCATCTTTTAAAACATGCACCCCCATTGGAGCAATATGAACCAGTCCCTTTTTATTAACTGATGTAACAATAACTTCTTGAATCATATTAATTTTATTTCAACACTTCCATGCGAATTCGAACAATACTCTCTTTAATTGCCGCTAATTTTTGAATTTCATCAATGGCCGCATTCATTTTTTTTTCAAGCGTTGTTTTCATAATCATAATGATAGGAACATGCTTTACAGAGACTTCATACGGTTCTTTTTGTAACATTGCCTCAATACTAATTTGATGCTTCGCTAAAATATGAGTGACTTCCGATAAAACACCTGATTTATCTTCCGCATTTAAACGTAAATAATAGGCGGTTTGAATCTCATCCGCCGCTAATATAGGAATATCACTGATTGAATTCGCCTGAAACGCTAAATGCGGCACATGATTTTCTGGGTCTGTGGTCAAGGCTCTCACCACATCAACTACATCTGCGACGACCGCTGATGCTGTAGGTTCAGCACCTGCGCCAGCGCCATAATAAAGCGTAGGTCCCACGGCATCCCCTTGCACTAAAATAGCATTCATCACGCCATCAACATTCGCCAATAAACGCCGATGAGGGATAAGGGTTGGGTGCACTCGCAATTCAATCCCTTGATCTGTTTTACGCGCAATCCCTAAATGCTTAATCACATAGCCAAGTTCTTGTGCATAATTAACATCTTCTCGCGTAATTTGAGTAATGCCTTCAATATAAACTTTTTCAAACTGCAGTGGAATACCATAAGCAATTGAGGCAAGAATCGTTAATTTATGAGCAGCATCAATACCTTCAATATCAAAAGCAGGATCTGCTTCTGCATAGCCTAATGCTTGAGCTTCAGCCAAAACCGCATCAAAATCACGGCCTTTATCACGCATTTCCGTTAAAATAAAATTTCCCGTACCATTGATAATGCCCGCCAACCATTCAATTTGGTTACCACTCAGACCTTCACGTACTGCTTTGATAATGGGGATTCCTCCTGCAACCGCCGCTTCAAAGGCAACCATCACCCCTTTGGCACTGGCTTGCTCAAAAATCTCATTTCCATGTAAAGCAATCAAGGCTTTATTAGCGGTAACCACATGTTTCCCACGGGAAATTGCAATTGAAATTAAATCTTTTGCCAGCGTATCTCCGCCAATTAATTCTAAAATAATATCAATTTCAGGATCATTCAGAATTTCAAGTGGATCAGTGGTTAATTCAATGCCATCTGTATTACAAATTCGTTCTTTATCTAAGTTTCGAGCACAAGCACGCTTAACAATAATTTCCCGTCCCGCACGCCGAGCAATTTCGATTGCATTACGTTGTAACACATTAATTGTGCCGCCACCCACAACTCCTAATCCCAACACACCGACTTTTACAGGTTTCAAATTTAGCTCCTCCGCTTAAATAGAATTAACTCTAATACGTATTATACAACGTTGTCTTTTTTAAACATATTTCGAATCCCCCTAAGTGCTTGACGGGTTCTGTGTTCATTTTCAATTAAACTAAACCGAACGTGGTCATCTCCATATTGTCCAAACCCAATCCCAGGAGAAACAGCCACTTTTGCATCTATAATCAATTTTTTACAAAATTCTAATGACCCCATTGATTGATACGTTTGAGGAATTTTAGCCCACACAAACATCGTTGCTTTGGGTTTTTCAACAGCCCAGCCTAAACCGTTAAGTCCATTGCATAACACATCCCGCCGATTTTTATACATTGCACAGATTTCTTTAACACAATCTTGAGAATCTTCCAGTGCATGAATCGCTGCGACTTGAATCGGGGTAAACGTTCCATAATCTAAATAGGATTTCATTCGTGTTAACGCCGCTACTAAGGTTGAATTACCACACATAAAGCCCACTCGCCACCCAGGCATATTATAACTTTTGGACAGTGAAAAAAATTCAACCGCAACCTCTTTTGCCCCCTCTACTTCTAAAATCGAAGGGGCTTTATAGCCATCAAAAACTATATCTGCATACGCAATATCATGCACAACCCAAATGCTATGCACTTTTGCGATTGCAATAATTCGCTCAAAAAAATCTAATTCAATACACTGCGTAGTTGGATTTCCAGGGAAATTTAAAATTAACATCTTAGGCTTAGGCCATGAATCAACAATCGCCTTACGTAACTCTTCAAAAAAATCAACCCCTTCTACCAACGGGACATGGCGTAAATCCGCGCCTGCAATCACCACGCCATAAGGATGAATAGGATAAGCAGGATTAGGGACTAAAACCACATCACCAGGCCCTAAGGTTGCCAACGCTAAATGCGCTAAACCTTCTTTAGAACCAATCGTTACAATCGCTTCCGTCTCAGGATCTAAATCAACACTATAACGCCGTTGATACCAATCACAAATAGCCTCCCGTAAACGTGGAATTCCCTTTGAGACCGAATAACGGTGCGTATCATCTCTTTGTGCCGCCTCAATCATTTTATCAACAATATGCTTAGGTGTTGGTTGATCTGGGTTTCCCATACCAAAATCAATAATATCTTCACCATCAGCTCGCGCTTTGGCTTTTAGCTCATTGACAATATTAAAAACATACGGCGGTAAACGACTAATACGGTGAAATTCTTCCATTGATAACTCTTGCCAAATAAAAAATAAAGCAACTTAAATTACTGTGCTGACACACTTCTGTCAATAGTCATTCAACTTTTTAAAATTAGAATAAAAATCTATTTTCTTAATTGCAAATCAACTTTATCTGAGTATTGAAAGGGAAAAGGAATTGCAAAACTAGTAACACCAATACTCCCTTTAATTTTATAATCTAAACTTTGCTTTGCAAATGAAAACCATTGCCCCCATCCCTCAATAACATCCGCTAAATTACTACTTACATCCGTTTCTAAATAGCCATCCCCCAATGCAGGAATTGTTACCGCTTTATTGCTTAATCCTTTTGCAAAAGACTTATTGTTAATAAATAATTGATAATTTAAATTTTGAATGGGCAAAGGAAATGAATTCGGGTTTTTAATATGTAATCGTAATCTATAAACTTGTTTTGATAACCCTAATTTAATTAATTGGAAATTTTCCAAATTAACCTTAGGTGCAATCGCCTGTAAGTTTATAAGAGAATTAGCTGTATTAGAACAAGCATTTAGTAAAAAAAAACTGATAATTAAAAAAATAATTTTCACGATAAAATTTTAAGCCTTATAAAAAATAAAATAATGTTTTTTACGCTTTATCCAAGATAAAATCTAGCCAAGCTGTGGGCAAAACACGCTTTAAAAAACCAAACATATACGTTGGAAACGTAACATAATAGCGCGCTTTAGGGTTATTTGATTCTAAAGTCATTAATAATTTTTTCGTAACGGCTTCTGGGGATAATGTAAAAGGGACAACATCCTTCTCAGAATTTAAACGTTTTTCAATTTGTAAATAAGCTTTTTTATGAAAACTATTTTCAATAGAAATATTATTTTTATACATTAAAAACGCATTTTTTCTAAAATTACTTCGTATAGGTCCTGGTTCAATAATTGAAATAAAAATTCCAGTCCCTTTTAATTCTAATCGCAGCGTATCCGCTAAACCTTCAAGTGCATATTTGCTGGCATTGTACGCGCCTCGATATTTCATCGCCACAAACCCCAACACAGAGCTGTTGTAAATAATACGACCATGCCCCTGTTGACGCATTATCGGTAAAATTAAATTTGTAAGCTCATGTGTTCCAAAAAAATTGGTCTCAAATTGTTTTTTCAAAACGTCCCTAGATAAATCTTCAACCGCCCCAGGTTGCCCATACGCCCCGTTATTGAACAAGGCATCCAACTGCCCCCCTGTTAAGGCAATTAACGCTTGTACCCCCCTCTGAAGGCTCTCACTGTCCGATAAATCCAAATTTAAACATTCAAAACCTTCCTTCCGTAATTTCACAACATCTGCATTCTTTCGTGCAGAAGTAATTACCCTGTAACCCCGTTTTTTTAAAATATGCGCAGATTCGTACCCAATTCCGCAAGAGCAGCCAGTGATCAAAATTATTTTTTTAGAAGTCATCGTTCAATGTTTTTAAAAATAATATAAATATTATATATTATTTATTATTAAGGAGCGCATTTTCTGTGGATAACTCAATATTATTAAGTAAAATCAACAAAGTAGCCTGTGGATAACCCTGTGGATAACCTGTGGATAACTTTTTCGAAGTTTTTTTGTTTTTTACTTCCTTTTTTGAAAATTTTTTGAAATATTGTACAATAAATTTAGAAAATTATTGACAAATCCAACATAAAGGAGATTCTTTTAAATGTCTACTGTCCCAGACGAAAATAATATACTTACATCGTTCAAACAACTTCAAAAAAATATTAGCCAACAAATCATCGGACAAGAGATGCTGGTTCAAAACATGATAATAACACTTTTAGCCGATGGACACCTTTTGGTTGAAGGTGCTCCAGGTCTGGCTAAAACCCGTTCAATTAATGTCCTAAGTCAAAGCATCAAAGCAAATTTTCATCGAGTACAGTTTACACCCGACTTACTGCCCGCAGATTTAACGGGAACCGAAATTTATCGACCTCAGCAAAGTGCTTTTGAATTTCAAAAAGGCCCATTATTTCATAATTTAATTCTTGCGGATGAAATCAACCGCTCACCTGCAAAAGTTCAAGCCGCTTTACTTGAAGCTATGGCAGAACGACAAATAACGGTAGGATCAACAACCTACCCATTACCAAAATTATTTATGGTTATGGCAACTCAAAACCCGATTGAACAAGAAGGCACCTATCCACTGCCTGAAGCCCAACTAGATCGTTTTTTACTTAAAATTAATATAAATTATCCTCATGCTCAACATGAAAAAGCTATTTTAGCCATTGCAAGACAAGAAGCTAAAAATCAACTGGTACCAACCACTGAAACTATTCCCAAACTAACGGAAAAAACCTTATTTGCTGCTCGCGATCAAGTCCTTGATATTCATCTTTCAGATAATTTAGAGGATTATTTATTGCAAATAATTTTAGCAACTCGTAATCCACAAGCCTACGATGAAAACTTAGCCCAATGGTTACAATATGGGGCAAGTCCGAGAGCAAGTATCGCACTGGATCGTTGCGCAAAAGCGAAAGCATGGCTTTCAGGCCGTGACTTTGTAACCCCAGAAGACATACAAACACTTGCTTTTGATGTTTTAAGGCATCGTATTATTTTATCCTACGAAGCAGAAGCGCAAGGAATTACTCCTGATGAATTTATAAAACAACTTCTATCCCACATAGCGATTCCTTAATGTTTTCACGATTTAAAAAAAAACGACCTGTGGATAATCTTGTGGATAAACCCCCTCTTGCTGTGGATAACTCCAACAGAATTACCGTTCCTTTGTCATTTCTAGTTTTGTTAGCAAATGATGGAAAAGCCATAAATTTATATAAACATCAAATTCGATCCGCTCGAAATGGCGGTTATTTATCACCTCAAAAAGGTCGGGGAATGGAATTTGAAGAAGTTCGGCCTTATCAAGCAGGGGATGATGTTCGTAGTATCGATTGGAAAGTAACCGCAAGAACCAATACCACTCATACAAAAATTTTTAGAGAAGAGCGTGATCGTCCCGTTTTTATCTCTGTCGATAATAGCAAAACCATGCAATTTGCAACCCGAGGTGTTTTTAAATCCGTTCAAGCTCAAAAACTGGCAGCTTTAATTGCTTGGTCTGCTTACTTTCATGGCGATAAAATTGGAGGACAACTTTTTACTGAAAAAAATTGTCAGGAAATAAAACCACAAAATGGCAAACAAGGTGTACTGCAATTTCTTAACGCTTTTACAGAGTCATCAGATTCATCAGCACATAATATTTCATTTGAACGCGTTATTTTGCGTTTACAGCGTCATACTAAACCAGGCAGCCTTATCTACCTCTTGAGTGATTTTCGACGCTTAAACGCGACGACAGAGGCTTATTTAGCCAAATTATCACGTCATTGTCAGTTGGTTTTAATTTTTATTTTAGATCCTCTCGAAAAAAAATTACCCCAATCAGGTCGCTATCAATTCACCAATGGTCAAAAACATGTAACAATTAGCGATGGAGATAAACACAAATTATTATCGTATCAACAGCGATTTAAAAATCATCAACAAAACCTAGAAACGTTGGCAAAAAAAATGAATTGCTTGTTAATTACCTGTGATACCACTGAAAACCCAGTTGATATTTTACGAAAATGAATTCCTTGACGACTAACTTACGTGATATTCATTTACCCGAAAAGATGGGATTAGTATCATTCGCAATCGGGTGGTGGTTTTTATTGATATTTATAATTGTATTTTTATTTTTTTGTATTTGGATTTATAAAAAAATAACTAAAAAAACCGTTTTTAAAACAGCCAGAAATAATTTATTAAAACTAAAGCAAAATAAACAGGTCTCCCCCCATCAAAAAATAAAACACCTTTCCATATTGATTCGACAAGTATCTATTAGCTCTCATTCACGGACAGAGAGTGCTAGCTTAACGGGAGAAGCATGGTTAGAATATTTGGATAGTTTTGTTGATAAAAATATTTTTAATAGCAAATTAGGACAACTTTTAATTTATGCACCTTATCAAAAAGATAAGATCTCTGAGATAGAAGTTAATCAATTAATTCTTTTAACAGAAGAGTGGTTAAATACGCAATCATGATTCATTTTTATTGGCCATGGATTTTTTTAATTATACCCCTTCCTTATTTTCTGAGAGTTTTTTTACCTGAGTCAGTACAAACTAAACAAACGGCATTAAAAGTTCCTTTTTTAGAAGATTTTTTAACGGAAGAACAGCAAGTAACGATTAAATCAAATAGTAAGCTTCTTTTAGGGCTAGCTATAATTGCATGGGTGTTTTTAATAGTCGCAACTGCACGACCTCAATGGCTTGGTGAACCTATTGAACAAACCGTCAGTGGTCGTGATTTAATGTTAGCGGTAGATTTATCAGGAAGTATGAATGAAAAAGATTTCATCATTAATAATAAATCAGTCAATCGTTTATTGGCTACCAAAGCGGTGGCGACAAAATTTATTCGACGTCGTATTGGTGATCGAATTGGCTTAATTTTATTTGGAACTCATGCATATTTACAATCGCCTTTAACCTTTGACCGTGAAACCGTGGTTAAATTACTTAATGAATCCTTTATTGGAATTACCGATGATCGACCTGCAACTTCAATTGGTGATGCCATTGGTTTAGCCATTAAACGCTTATCTAAAGAAAAAGTTAATAGCCGTGTGTTGATTTTATTAACCGATGGTGCAAATACAGCGGGTGCAATTAGCCCCTTAAAAGCGGCTGAATTGGCCAAAGAAAGACAGTTAAAAATTTATACGATTGGCGTTGGTGCCGATGAAATGGTGATTAGAAATTTTTTTGGATCAAGAACCGTTAATCCTTCTAAAGACCTTGATGAAAAAACGTTAAAAACCATTGCTCAAATGACAGGAGGGCGTTATTTTAGAGCAAGAGATATTAATGAATTAAATGAAATTTATAAAATCCTAGATACATTTGAACCCATAGAAAAAGAGAAGCAATACTTTAGACCCACCAAAGAATTATATTTTTACCCTTTAATGGCTTCATTATTATTTGCAACGATTATATTTTTAATGCGATTTTTTTACACTAACCACCATAATTAGTCATCGGCTGGGTGTAAATTTAAATTACAGCGCATTTGATTTGCATATTGAAAACCAATGGCTTTAACCGTATTTTTTGGAAGGGTATTTAAACTTAAAGCGGTCATTGTCGCCGCTTTGCGGAAAGTATTTGATTTTTTAGTCATGATGGATAAAATAAATAACGCTTCTTCTTCCGTAATTTCTTCGGTATCAATCATTTTTTGCGCTTTATTGATGACGTTGAGATAGGCTTTAATTCGTTTGGTACGATTAATAAAACCAATAGAGGGCATGTTGGTTAACAATGCTTTATAAACTTCAATAGGATCATTTTTTTTCATTTTAATTACGCAAATACAATTACATTAAAGGGCTTTAAAAACAGATAATTTTTCCATTATAACTTTAAATCAAAGTGGCAGAGATCATTATGAAACTTGAATCATTAGCATTGCATCACGGTTATACCTCCGAAGCGACCACCAAAGCGGCGGCCGTCCCTATTTATCAAACAACCTCCTATACCTTTGACGATACCCAGCATGGAGCTGATTTATTTGATTTAAAAGTCGCAGGAAATATTTACACCCGAATCATGAATCCGACAACCGATGTTTTAGAGCAACGCGTTGCGGCAATGGAAGGCGGTATTGCAGGATTAGCTGTTGCTTCAGGCATGGCGGCAATCACCTATGCCATTCAATGTATCTGCGAAGTTGGCACCAATATTATCAGTACTAGTCAGCTTTATGGAGGCACGTATAATCTATTTGCCCATTCTTTTCCAAGGCAAGGTATTGATGTTCGAATGTGTTCACATGATGATTTTCAAGGGTTTGAAGATGCGATTGATGAAAAAACCCGTGCTATTTTTTGTGAATCCATTGGCAACCCTGCAGGTAATATTGTTGATCTCGAAAAATTAGCGAATATTGCGCATAAATATGGTATTCCATTAATTGTTGATAATACCGTGGCAACGCCTTTTTTATGTCGTCCAATTGAATTTGGCGCTGATATTGTGGTGCATTCGTTAACAAAATACATCGGTGGACATGGTACTTCCATTGGCGGCATGATTGTGGATTCTGGAAAATTTGACTGGGTGTTAAATAAAGAAAAATTTGCGATGCTCAATGAGCCCGATCCTTCTTATCATGGCGTGGTTTATACCGAAGCACTTGGTGCGGCGGCTTATATTGGTCGTTGTCGAGTCGTACCATTACGAAATACAGGCGCGGCAATTTCACCTACGAATAGTTTTTATTTTTTACAAGGTTTGGAAACGTTAGGCTTACGCATGGAG
This sequence comes from Methylococcales bacterium, assembly GCA_023144875.1. Taxonomy (GTDB): domain Bacteria; phylum Pseudomonadota; class Gammaproteobacteria; order Methylococcales; family Methylomonadaceae; genus WTBX01. Next base: position 640 of record JAGLEW010000103.1, on the reverse strand, counting down.
CGTCATTGTGAAAATGCAGAAAAATTAGCGGAGTATTTAAATAATCATGAAAAAATTGCATGGGTTAATTACGCGGCACTTTCTGAGAGTCCTTATCAAGGATTATGTCAAAAGATAACGGCTGGCAAAGCATCAGGAATTTTAAGTTTTGGTATTAATGGCGATGAAACCACTGGTGAAAAATTTATTGATGCATTAGAAATGATTTTGCGGTTAGTCAATATTGGGGATGCAAAGTCTTTAGCCTGTCACCCTGCATCAACTACGCATCGGCAATTAAATGATGAGGAATTAAAAAATGCAGGCGTTCCGCGTGATTTAGTCCGAATTTCCGTGGGCATTGAAAATATAGAGGATATTATTGCCGATGTTAGCCAAGCCTTGGCTCAGGTCGTTTAATATAAGCAAATGAGGTTACGCACAACTCGTATTTTATCGAAGGTGTGCGTAATTCAGTTAAATTTTTCGCAGCAAATAACGTCTATATTCAAAACTGGGGGGCTTTGATAAGTCTACTGGTGTGTATTGTTATATTTTAATCACTGATAAACGTTCCTTGTTGATGTTGCCACATTTGATAATAACGCCCTTTTTCAGCGAGTAATTGATGATGCGTGCCTTGTTCTAATATTTTTCCTTG
>JAGLEW010000102.1 GCA_023144875.1 Methylococcales bacterium | reverse complement strand
TATTCGCCTTCAACCCAAATAACAATTTATTAATAAGCATTTTCACCCGAATAATCCTTTTATAGTATAGAGAATCAGGTGTTTTTGCCTGCTTTAAAGTTTTTCAAGTAAATTCGCCTTTATAATAAGATATTAACTGGATATTAAAGCGAAGATACTTTATATTTAACTCAAAAATCATTCTAAAACTCTAATTTAAAAATGTCAATAAGAAAATGAAACTGATTAATGAGGTAAAAAATATCATGCGAATTAAGCATTATTCAATTCATACTGAAAACAGCTATTGTGACTGGATAAAACGCTTTATTCTGTTTCACAAAATGCAAATCAGAGAAGAGGTTTTTATCCGTCCCGAAGGAAAAATAGAAGACTTTTTAACTCATCTCGCGGTTAATAACCATGTCGCTGCTTCCACTCAAAACCAAGCAATGAATGCACTGGTATTCTTATATAAACACGTATTAGAACACCCTTTAGTACAACGCATTGATGCGGTTCGTGCAAAAAAAGAACCTAGAATTCCTGTGGTTTTAGTTCAAGAAGAGGTTAAAAAAGTTATCACTCTGATGAACGGTACACCTCAATTAGTGGTTAAGCTGCTTTATGGTAGTGGTTTAAGAATTTCAGAAGCAATACGTCTTAGAGTCCAAGATATTGATTATGATTATAAGCAAATTATCGTGCGTTCTGGCAAAGGTGATAAAGATCGTATAACAACCGTTTCTACAACACTTCTTCCTGAATTAAGCCGTCATTTAGAAAGAGTGCAACTGATTCATCAACAGGATTTAAAAAATAATGCAGGGGCTGTGTATTTACCCAATGCGCTGGCTAAAAAACATCCCAATGCGCCCACTGAATGGGGCTGGCAATATGTTTTTCCTGCTAATAAAATAGCGCTTGATCCACGCAGTCATCTGATGCGCCGCCACCATGTTGATCCGTCTGTCATTAATAAAGCCATTAAGGTGGTCGTGCGAAAACTCAATATCAGTAAAAAAATTTCAGCACATACGTTTAGGCATAGTTTCGCCACCCATTTATTGCAACGCGGTACGGATATTCGCACCATTCAAACGTTGCTGGGACATAAAGATTTAGAAACGACGATGATTTATACCCATGTTTTACAGCAAGGGGCAGAAGGAGTAAGTAGCCCTCTGGATAATTTGTAGAAATGGCGTAAAGAACTTGGCTTACGTGACATGATCTTTCGGGTGAAAATTTTTTTAAAATTAGCCTTGTGCATTCATTGCCGTGTAACGTCCTAAATAACTAATTGCTTTTTTTTTAACCTTGGCAACTTCCATCACAGCGTCAGTCATCGCTTCATCTTTTCGTAAAACGTCTAAAATTTCACGTTCCTTTGCACTTATTCTTGCTGGTTCTTCACCTTTCAGTAAATAGTCCGTTGAAATTTGAAAAAACTCACTAAATTTTGTTAATAACTCAAGGGTTGGCTTGCTTTTGTTTGCTTCAATTACAGAAATCATTGCCGTTGAAGAATTGACCGCTTTGGCTAATGTTGATTGATTAAGTCCTTTTTCTTTCCGTAATTCCTTAATTCTTTCGCCTATTTTCATTTCTATATCCTTAAAATATTTTGCATTTATTTTCTATATAGTGGAAAATAGAGCAAGGTCATTGTTTAACAGTCTACCTATAAATGGTCAGGTTAAGCAATGCAAAAAATGCGGTTG
>JAGLEW010000101.1 GCA_023144875.1 Methylococcales bacterium | reverse complement strand
ACCAAGCTGCGCTACGCCCCGACGATTGAATGTGTCTTGAAACCCAAAAGATTATACGGGATTCAGATTTATTTTTATAGTTATTTTTTGTGACTATAATATAGGGTCAGTTTTAAAAAAACAGATAGAGTTGCATAGTTTTGGATAATTTATGCTTAAGTGAGAGCTGTCTCTAAAAATGTCGGACTTACCAAAGTTTTGAGGTCGGTATCCCAGAATTTATACGAAAAAAACAGATTGCGTTATAATTAATTTAACTTTATTTTCTTGCTGTTATTTAAGCCCTGTGTCCTTTTATGAAAAACTTTTTATGCCTTTTATGTTTGCTATTTATGTTCAGTAACGCTCAGGCTAAACGTTACCAATATACCATTCATCCAGGTGATGTTTTAGAGATTTCAGTTTGGAATGAAAAATCGTTACAACGTGAACTTAGAGTCCTTCCTGATGGCACAATTAGCTTCCCTTTATCGGGCGTTATTAACGTTAAAGGTAAAACCCTTAGAGAGGTTCAAGATAAGATTACGAAACGCTTATCAATTTACATTCCTGAAGCAGAAGTTAATGTTTCGGTTAAGTCCTCTGAAGGCAATTCGGTGTATGTAATTGGTCAGGTTAAAAAACCAGGGCAAGTGGTTATGTTTAAGCCACTGGATGTGATGCAATTACTGAGTATCGCGGGAGGCTTAACCCCTTTTGCGAAAGAAAATGATATTTTAATTTTACGCCGACAAGAAAATGAATCCGAGGCGATTGAATTTCGTTACAGTGATATTGAAGATGGTGAAGGCTTAAATAAAAACTTTTTATTGGAAACGGGCGATGTCATTGTCGTTCCTTAACAAGAAAATGAAACATTGTGTCGTTATTATAAAATTTTTTCAAACACTGCTTCTTTATGCATTAGGGCTTTCGATCGTGATGGCCGCTGAATGGGGTATGGATGCATCGGTGTCTCAAGACCTTTCTTATGATGATAATGTACGAATGGCAGAAGATGCGGACGGCTCTTTCATTTATAAACTATCACCCTCTATGACTTTTTTTCGTAAAACAGAAGTCTCGGATATTCATGCGAGTATTAACTACGGTATTCAGCGTTATTTAAATCTTAACGAATTAAACAGTCATTCACAGCAATATTCGCTCGGTGGCAGTTATCTCACTGAAAGAACTCGCTCAGCAATTAATCTTTTTTTTAGTATTAATCCTGCACGTGATAACGCCGAGGAAGACTCGGGGGATTTTGCATCCGATGGCAGTCGATTAACCTATTCTATTGCGCCTTCTTTTTCATATCAATTAACCGAATTAGACAACATTAGTTTTTCACCGAATTATTCAAAAACAACTTATACCTCATCAGGTTTTAGTAATAATACCAACACAGGATTTTCGTTGGCATGGAGTCATCGTTGGACAGAACGGTTAACAAACTCGATGGATGTATTTTATACACAATTTGATTCAAGTGGTTTAACACAAGACTCTTCAAGCCAAAGTTACGGTGCAAATATTTCAGGGAATTATGACTGGTCTGAAACATGGCAGATATCAGCTTCTCTCGGACTTCGAATGACAGAATCTGAGGATAGTATTTTCAATGCAGATGTAGTTAAAAGTAGTAACATGGGTTTTTTATCCAATTTTTCGATCAATTATAAAGGCGAACATTATGGTGGAGGCTTTAGCTGGGGGCGATCGTTAGTACCCTCTGCACAAGGAAATTTGAATGAGCAAGACCGTTTGACGCTTGACTTATATTATAAGTTTACCCAGCGATTATCTTCGAGTTTTACAGCAAGCTATCAGCGAAGTGAATCCATCTCATCAGATTCAAGTGGAAAAGCAATCCGTGAAAATGTATTATTCAGCCCAACACTTAATTGGGCAATAACCCCCGAATGGAAACTCTCAATGAGTTACCGTTATCAACTACAAAGTCGTGAAAGCCGCGAGATTGTAACGGATTCTAACGCATTTATGTTAAACATTAATTACAACTGGCAGGGCTTGAGTATTTCAAGATAATCATGGAACCAGAAGACGAAGAAAAAAACAGTAAATCGATTGCCGATTATCTCCAAATAATCAAACGGCGTAAAAATATTATCATCATCCCAATGTTATCGCTATGGTTGCTAAGCCTTGTCGTAACACTGGTTTTACCGCCGCTTTATCGCTCTGAAGCACTCATCTTAATTGAACAACAAAGTATTCCACTTGATATGGTAAGAACGACTGTCGTCAGTTATGTTGATCAACGGATTATGCAGATAGGTCAAAAATTAATGACCGTCCATAGTTTAAATAAAATTATTAATAAATTTGATTTATACCCTCATCAACGAAATAAAGCCAGTCTCTCTGATTTAGCCTATCAATTTAGGGAAAGTATTTCCCTTGATATTATGAACCAAGACGTGATTAGTCGAGGGCGAAAATCAAAAGCCACGCTCTCGTTTTCATTAGCCTTTGAACACACAGACCCACTGATCGCACAACGAGTTGCCAGTGAACTGACCACTTTATTTTTAAATGAAAACATTAAATCCAGAACTAAAAAAGCCAAAGAAACCGCGACCTTTTTAGAAGATGAGGCTCGAAAATACGGCGTTCAAATTCAAAAAGCAGAGGCAACTATTGCTCGATATAAAGAACAAAATAGCGGCAGTTTACCTGAGTTACTTCCTATTAATTTAGGAATTATCAGTCGAATAGAAACAAATATACTGCAATTAGAATTAGAAGAAAAAATGTTGGCAGAAAAAGAAGTAACCCTTCAAAGCCAACTATTATTAGTCAATCCTCTTATTTTGACTGAAATAGAACAGATAAAAGAAAAAGTAAAAAAGGAAAAAGTACTGCCGCAACTTAAAGCACAATATACCAGTTTATTAACACGCTATTCAGAAGTTCACCCTGATGCAAAAGCGTTAAAAAAGATGATTGATAATTTTGTTGAAGAAGAGGAGGAAGAGGAAGAAATACAAGAAGCACCCGCCAGTATCAAAAATCCAACTTATTTACAAATACAAAACAATATTCAACTCATTAATATTAATTTAGAAAATATTAAGAAAAATAAAATTATATTAGCTGAAAAATTAAAATCAGCTGAAATGAATGTCGCTAATACCCCTAAAATAGAAAGTGGCTATAATGATTTAAGGCGTGATCTTGAAAACTATAAAATTAAATATCAAGAACTAAAATCAAAAGCCTTAGAAGCTAAATTATCGCAAACACTAGAAGAAGAATTAAAAGCTGAAAAATTCTCTTTATTAGAGCCACCTGTCGTTGCTGAAAAACCTGAAAAACCTGATCGAAAGAAAGTACTCGCGATAGGGCTTGGTGCTTCAATAGTTGTTGGGTTTATTTTAGCATTTATCCTTGAAATCATTGACGGCTCACTTCGAGGTGCAAAAAAATTATCAACAATCACCAACAAAGACCCCTTAGTCGTGATCCCTTATATTAATAATAAAAAAGATCTAAAGAAAAAATCCAAAGGGCGTTGGAGGTTGTCATTAATTATCCTTATTTTCTTACTTTTATACGGTGCAACCGTTGGTGTGCATTTACTCTATAAAAAATTATATTTCTTTCCTGAAGAAATACGCCTCTTAATGGACAAATAATAGAAATAGAACCATGAAATTTTTTAAGAAAAAAAAAATAGCGCTTACCGAGGAACAACAGAAGGCGATTGATGCACAATTAATGAGCCCTGAACTGCTTATTAAACGCCGCATTGTCGCCTTACAAAACCAAACTCTAGATGTCAATATATTTAAAATTTTAAGGACAAAAATATTAAAAGCCTTAAAACAAAATAATTGGAATAGTTTTGGTATTACCTCCCCGACTGAAAATGCAGGGGTCTGCATGGTTTCTGTCAATCTTGCGCTGGTGATGGCTATGGAATTTAATCAGAGTATTATGTTAATTGATATGAACTTGAGAGCGCCTAAAATTCATACTTTTTTTGATTTTGACGTTAAAAAAGGCTTAAAGGATTGTATTGAACCCAATCCTCCTCTTTTATCTGAACTGTTATTAATGCCGAACATTGATAGATTGGCAATTTTACCGGGTCATGGCGAAACATTACGTTCATCTGAAATGATTAGCTCACCACAAATGCAAACCTTAATAAAAAATGCTAAAAATCATTATCAACCTCAAATCACTATTTTCAACTTACCCCCCGTTTTGAATTCAGATGATGTTCTCACCAGTTTAGATTATTACGATGCGATGCTATTGGTGGTTGAAGAAGGGGGAAATAAAAAAGATGAAGTGAGAGATAGTTTAAAAATGTTAGCAGGAATCGAACTATTGGGAACGGTGCTCAATAAATCACAAACACCTTCAGATTATGGTAATTATCATTAACGCCTAGGTCAAGAGCATGAGTTTACGCAACAAAATTATCAAAGGTAGTCTCTGGAATGGGATCTCACAATTTGGCGCACAAGGCATTAGTTTTGTTTTAATTTTAATTTTAGCCCGTTTTTTATCCCCCAAAGAATTTGGTTTATTGGGGATGGTATCCGTGATTACAGGCTTTTTAGGGTATTTTTCAGAATGTGGCTTAATTATGAGCCTTATCAAAAAAAAGGATATTGATGAGCTGGATTGTAATACCGCGTTTTGGGGGGGAATTGGCTTTGGAATTATTGTTTATGCTTTTATTTATGCTATTGCGCCTACTATTGCATGGTTTTATGAAGAGCCTGAATTAACCAACCTCGCCCGTGTTTTAGGCTTGGCTTTCTTAATTGGTGCTTATACCTTTGTCCCTTTTGCCTTGGAACAAAGGGAATTAAATTATCATAAATTATCGGTTATTAATCTCGTTAGTTTATTAATTTCAGCGGGTGTGGCAATATTCTTTGTGTATCAAGGCGCAGGAGTTTGGGCATTAGTTTTTCAAAATATTACCATTCGAGTAGTCACTTTGATTGGTACTTTTTTTTGGATTAAATGGAAACCAAAGTTTCAATTTTCGTATTCCCGATTTAAAGAACTCTTTGGTTTTGGGATGCATATTACGGCCAATAATTTAATTCGTTTTTTCTCAGAAAATATTGATTACTTATTAGTTGGTAAGTTATTAGGCTCCGAAGCATTGGGTATTTATACAATGGCGTTTCGTCTATCACGCTACCCTATAGAAAAAATTGGTCCTATTTTAGGCCGTATGTTGATACCAGCATTTGCAATAATTCAAGATCAACCTGAGCGTATTCGACAAAATGTATTACGCCTTTCCGCTATTGTTGCTTTAATTACTGTCCCTTTTTCAATTTTTTTATTTTTTACCACCGAACCTTTAGTAACCTTCATCGTTGGTGAAAAATGGCTAGATACCGTTCCTTTAATCCAAGTATTCATTGTTTATATTTTATTTTTGAGTTTATCCTTTGCCGATGAGTCCGTTTTAATTATCAAAGATAAGATTAAAATATTAAACTTAGTAAAAATGCTAATCTCATTACTATTGTTGGTGGCAGGATACTTTATTGTTGATTACCAACAAGCTGGGATCATGGGTATGGCGGTTGTCTACACCGCTGTTTTATCACTTTACTATATAATAATAAAAGTAATGACGATTAAGGCGATTGATATAAGTAGCTCTCGTTATTTAAACTCAATGGGACGACTTTTATTTTACTCAGTTGTTTTATTTAGCGGCTCCTATATAACATGGACTTATGTCACAAAAAATGAAATAATTACACTATTATCCATCGGGTCTATTATTGTTATAATCATGTTACTCATGCTTTTACCTTATTTTAAAGTTATTACCATAAGGCCCGTTAAAATTAATATTGATAATTGCCTAGGCGTTATTGATCGTCACAAAGGCTCTATATTTTTATATTGCTTATTTTACCTTATAATTTTATCAGCAATTGTTCTATACAGTTACCTAAATATTCTACCATTAGAGCCCTTTAAACTTGAAAGTTATCATCCTTATATTGAAATAATTAAAGAAACTTATAACTCTGTATTTAATTTTATAACGCATCAAAAATGAAAATAATTAATCAATTTAACCGCTTAATCGCTTATAGTTATGGCTCTTTATTTTATGCGCCACGATTTTATGCATGGGGACATAAAGCCACTTTACAAAAGCCTGACCTGTTATTCCAAACACAAGCCATTCAACTAGGTGACAAAGTTAGTATTCGTAAAGGGGCACGACTTGAAACTGTCGGCGAATGGGATGGAAAAAAGCCAAAGCTCATCATTGGTGAGGGAACAGCTATTCAATTTTATTTTCATTGTGGGGCGGCAGAGTCGGTTATTATAGGTAAAAATGTACTCATCGCAGGGCGTGTATATATTTCCGATCATGATCATGAAATTGATGATTTTGAACGTTCACCAATCGACAGCGGTTTAAAAATTGCCCCTGTTAAGATTGAAGATGAAGTTTGGATTGGTGAAGGCGTGGCAATTTTAAAAGGCGTTACGATTGGTAAACGTGCCGTCATCGGAGCGAATGCTGTTGTTACCAAAGATGTTCCACCCTATACCGTTGTCGGTGGCATTCCCGCACGAGTAATTCGGACAATTACCCCTCCTAGTAAGGAAAACTAGCATGTCATCAACGCCCTTAATCTCTGTTTTAATTCCTGTTTATAATGCTGGCAGCTATTTGGTTGAAGCAGTTGAAAGTATTATCAAGCAAACTTATTCCAATCTAGAAATTATTATTATTAACGATGGCAGTACCGATGGTTGTATTGCAACCCTTAAAAAGGTTCAAGACCCTCGCGTACGGATACTACATCAGGATAATCAAGGCAAAGCGGCGGCCTTAAACCATGCCTTTGAACAATTAAAAGGCGATTATTTTGTCATTCAGGATGCGGATGACAGCAGCTATCCAGAACGTATTGAGCAACAATTGGCGTGTATGCAACAACACCCAGAATTAGCGGCCGTTTATATTCGGCATGATTTAATTTTAGGTGATAAACAATTTGCCCCTAATTTTGCACAAACAAGTATTGAGGCGTGTAAAGCCTTAATTGATGCCTTTAAAATCCCAGCACACGATGCCACAGGCATGTATAAAATGGCCTTTATTGGTGATATGCGGTTTGATAAATCCTTGCGTATTGGTCAAGGGGTTGATTTTGTGTTGCGGGTCGGGGAAAAATATCCCGTGATGTGTTTAGGCGCGTGTCTTTATACCTATCGAATTAATTATAATTCCACCATTCGCCAAGATGTTAATAAAAATAATTTGAGCGTTAATATTATTCGAGAAAAAGCCTGTGAACGTCGTCAATTAGATTTTGAATTATTTCGAGTAAGCTTTGCGAAACCATCGCCTTTTTTTAAGCATCGTGGAGGCGATACGCATATCATCCCCCATTGCATGGAAAGTGTCATGAGTTTAAAAGACCGCCACCAATGGGCAGAGGCATTTTCTGTCGGCTGGGAATGTTGCCTTTTACACCCGCTTGATATCTTCTATTACAAGCCCTTAATGTATGCGCTCATCCCTAATAAATTAATAGAGGTATATCGAAACTATAAAAATAATCGCTGATATTTTTTAATTTACTCAGGTATCGGTTAGTTTTATGGCAGCATTTAGTGAACATAATTCGCTTGTTGGCGGCGCGACAGTTGCACATCCTGTTGGAATCGCCCTTTTGGTGGTGTGTGTTATAGCGATTTTGATTCAACGTAAAGAACGGGTTATTTATCCTCTTATCCTGTTCATGGTCATGATTCCTGGGGCGCAAAGGATTGTTATCGCAGGGATAGATTTTAGTTTTGTCCGTATTTTAGTTATGGTGCTATTAACGCGGATTGTTATAAAAGGCGAAGGAAAATTCTTTAAACAGCAAAAACCCGATATTATTTTATTGTGGTGGATGGGGTTAGGTATTCTTGCTTATGGTCTTTTATTAGGTGGGGGTGGAATTATTACTCGTACAGGCTATATGCTTGATACGGTGGGTGCTTATTTTGTAGGACGTGTTTATTTACGCACCAGTGAGGATATTAAGCGAGCCATGCTAATGGTTGGCCTGTTTTCGCTGCCTGTATTGGTTTTTTTCTTGATTGAACGTGCTTCAGGAAAAAATATGTTTTATGTTTTTGGCGGAATTCCTGAATATACGATGGTGCGAAATGGCAGACTTCGTTGCCAAGGCCCCTTTGCACATCCAATTATGGCAGGGGTTTTTTGGGCAACTTTATTGCCATGGTTTGCAGGCATGTTTTATGGCAAATCAGTCTCAAAAACACGGCTTTTGATTTACATTAGTAGTATTTTTATTATCGTGGCGAACACTGCTTCAAGTACCCCTGTAATGGTAATTTTATTTACCATGCTTGGAATCGGCATGTTTAAGATTCGCCATAAAATGGGACTGATTCGAAAACTACTATTTGGCTTAATTGTGTCATTACATATCGTGATGAAAGCCCCTGTTTGGCATCTTATTTCACGAATTGATTTAAGTGGTGGCTCCACAGGCTGGCATCGCTTTAACCTCATTGAACAATCCATTAATCATTTTGATGAATGGTGGCTTGTCGGGGTTGCCTCAACAGGGCATTGGTCCTTTGGCGCACAAGATATGACTAACCAGTATCTCCTTGAAGGAATGCGTGGGGGAATTATCGGGTTTATTTTATACATCTGGTTTATTGTGCGGGCGTATTCCATCATCGGTAAGGCACAAAGAAAAGCCGACTCAAAATCAGAGCTTTGGTTTCAATGGGCATCGGGTGTCATGCTTTTTACCCATACGATGAGCTTTTTAGCCGCCGCCTATTTTGGACAAGCAAACATTGCTTTTTTTCTGTTTACAGGCGGAAGCATCTCGGCGGCGGCGAGCGTCATACAAAAATATAAAGCGAAAATGTCTTTAGAAAGGAAAGTAGCATGAAGGTATCCATTGTTATTGTAAATTTTAATGCAGGTGATTTAATTTGTAACTGCATAGCCTCTATTATTAGAGAAACCACGACCAGCGATTATGAAATAATTGTGGTTGATAATGATTCAAGCGATGATTCAGTTGACAAAATAAAACAACAATTTCCATCGGTTCATTTGATAGAAACAGGGCTAAATGCAGGCTTTGCCGCAGGTAACAATGTGGGCTTTAAGGCAGCAACAGGCGATTATGTTTTAGTATTAAACCCTGATACTGAAATTATCAATGCGGCGATTGATCAAACCATCATTTATATGGACAATAATTCGGATGTCGGTGCCTTAGGTTGTAAAGTGTTGGGGGATGATAATGAACATCAACCGTCTTTATTGCGCTTCCCAACCTTATTGAGTATTTTTATCAATACCTTTATTCCTTATTCACTCATGTTAAAGCTCAATTGCTTAGATCGATTTCATTATGACAAAATTGATCTTAATAGCGCACAAGATGTTGAAGTCATTGTCGGCTGTTTTATGCTCGTCCCTCGAATAGTCATTCAAGAGGTAGGCGGCATGGATGATGATTTTTTTATGTTTTGTGAAGAAGTGGAATGGTGTTGGCGTATTACCCAAGCAGGCAAAAAAATTCACTACACTCCTGATAACACCATTATGCACTACGAAGGAGGCTGTAGCAGCTTGCTTTCTTTTCGAAAAACCCTGCTAATGACCAAGGGAACCTTGATTTTTTTTAAAAAAACACAAGGCGCAGTCACAGCAGTAATTGCTAATTTATTAATGATTTTTCGGGAAATGTCTCGCGTTTGCATTGGCGTACTCTATAAAGTAATTCGACCTGAAAAAGAACGTGAAACTCAATTTTTAAAACGCAGTTGGATTAACCTTATCTATTTAGCGCAACATTTAATTGGCATTGAGAAAAAAATATAATGGATAAAGTTAAAAAATTATGGAAAGTACTCACTCAATCGGGTGGGCTCGCGGTTTATAAAATTTTAAAAAATCGCCTACAACGCCAGTTAATGAAACGAGAACACATTGTTTTAAAATACCATCAAAATACAAATACTCGTGCTTTAAATACAGAAATTACTTATAAATCTTATGCGATATTAGAAGAAGTTCCCGCCAGTACAAAACAACAACTTTATAGCTTGAGTGGCACTAAAAACGTCAATGAAATGTTGTCACTGTTTGAAAAAAAAGCCGTATTTTGGGCAATTTACCAACAAGAATCGGTCGTAGGTTATTGGTGGAGCATTTCAATGGAAGATTTAAAACAATGGTATATTCCACTGAACAAACAAGATTTAGTTTTTTTTGCGGCGTGGGTCGCACCTGTTTGCCGAGGTCAAACAATTGCACCTTCGGTGTTGTTTGCTATTATTAATACACAACTTTCCGCAGAAGTTTCCGTTTACTTGGATGTTGAAACGTGGAATGAGTCGGGGATTAAGGCTTGGAAAAAAGCAGGTTTTATTGACGTGGGTATTTATCCACCCTTACCAGAGGCACAAAAGGCATAGTTTATGGTTTATTCTCAAAAAGGAATCATCGTTCGTTTGATTTATCTTTTCTTTTCACTTATTTTGTGGACATTAACCTTTGGCGGGCGACTATTTAAAGCCCATCGGCTGCTCTTGTGTTATCACGATATGACAGAAGAGAATGCGGTGTTTTTTCGCCGACAAATGGAGTTAATTGCCGATCGTGTGGTCTCGCTGGAAAACATCCAACAAAATACCAATAAACCTGCAATCGTCTTAACCTTTGATGATGCCTTTGAAAATATTATTAAAAATGTAGTTCCTGCCATTGAAGCGCTTGAGATTCCCATCTCAATTTATGTGGTAACGGATGACTTAGGCAGCAGACCTAATTGGCTGAGAGGCACGCGTCATAAGGATGAAAAAAAATTATTAATGACGGAAGCGCAAATTACAAGATTAGCTCAACATCCTTTAATCTCATTTGGCATTCATACGCATACACACCCTCAGTTAACACAATTATCACCCGATGAAGTGGTGCAAGAATTAGTTGAGTCTAAAACTATTTTAGAAAATATTAGCGCACAACGAATTACGGCTTTAGCCTATCCTCACGGCGATTTTAACGCTGAAATAACCGACATTGCCCATGCAAATGGTTTGTTTCAACTATTAACCTTAGAAGAAAGGATCCTGCCAAGAAATCAATCGCAAGGACAAATGGGGCGCTTTATAATGGAAGCGGATGTATGGGCGATTGAATTTCGATTAACCGTCGATGGTGCATACACATGGTTATATTATTTTAGACAAATGATACGCTACCTAAATGGCAGCATGGAGAAATAAATGACCTACCTATTAAGAAGGTTAACCCAAGATGAATGGCTAGCATCAGCAACGACCTTTAACGATTATAATTACACCCATTACTGGGCTTATGGCAAGCAGGCGGCACAACGCGTCAATGCTGAATCAGAACACATGGCAGTATTGGATAATCAAGCCAATATTGTGGCACTTTTTAATGTTCGGCTTAAACAAATTCCACTGCAATTAGGCGGGATTGCCTATATTAGTGGGGGCGCTATGATCGATCAAGGTCAAGAAAACCTTGAGGTAACCTTAAAAGCCATTTTACCGTTGATTAAAGAAGAATACGTTGATAACCGTGGTTTCGTGCTTAGAATTTCACAACGCCCTAAATTATCCACCCGTTTTCCAGCAGAATCATCGGTTTATCAAAGTTTGGATTTTGTAGAACACGGAAAAACCTGCGCCACTATTTTGGTCGATTTATCCACTGAACTTGAGTTAATTCGCAAGCGATTGCATCAAAAATGGCGTAATATTTTAAACAAAAGTGAGAAACAAGAAATTACGGTGGTTGCAGGGGATGATATTCAATTATTTGCCGACTTTGAAGACCTTTTTAAAGATTTACTGTTACGAAAAGGCATTGAAGTAGACATGGATAATCATTTCTTTAAAGCGGTTCAAAAAATTTCACCTGCGCAAGAAAAATTTTATATTGCGATTGCTTATTGTGAAGGAAAACCGATTTCAGGTCATATGTCGAGCATCGAAGGCGACACCTCAGTTTATATTTTAGGGGCAACGAATGATATGGGACGAAAATTAGGCGCTGCTTATTTATTACAATGGCACGTTATTAAAGAATCCAAACAGCAAGGCTGTCAATGGTATGATTTAGGTGGTATTGACCCCGAAGAAAACCCGCATGTTTATCAGTTTAAAAAACGTATGGGCGGCGAAGAAACACAGCCAGAGTCGATTTTTCAAATACACTCAGGCTTTAAAGGTCAATTAACGCTCATCATTGAAAAAAGCTATCAATATCTACGGTCTAAAATATAATTGTGGATAAAAAAGAATGAATACTGCTTGCGCCACCGTTATTATTCCTGCTTATAACGAAGAAAATATTATTGTCCGTTGTCTTGAGGCATTGCAACAACAAGATTTTACAGGGGATTTACAAATTATTGTGGTTTGTAATCATTGTCACGATCAAACTGCGAATAAAGTCAGAGCCTTTAATGCCGATATTATCTGCTTAGAAACAGACATAGGTTCAAAAACAAATGCCCTTAATTTAGGGGATGAGGCGGCAAAATTTTACCCTCGAATCTATTTAGATGCCGATATTGTTTTATCACAAAACGCCGTAAGAGAAATGTGCTTAACCTTAAACGATGAGCAACATTTAGCCACCTCTGCCGTGGCGAAAATGGATTTAGCACAAAGTTCGTGGGGTGTGAAAGCCTTTTATGATATTTGGTTAAATTTACCTTATTGTAAAGAAGGTATGATTGGCAGTGGGGTTTATGCCTTATCGGAACAAGGACGAAAACAGTTTCAAAAATTTCCTTTAATTATTGCCGATGATGGTTATATTCGTTGCTTATTTACAAGTGAACAACGACCATTATCCCTCAATTGCACCGCTCATGTGAGTGCCCCTAAAAACCTGATTAGCTTAATTAAAATTAGCACCCGAAGCCGTCTAGGAGGCTATGAACTCGCGGAAAAATTCCCACAATTATTGCACAACGAAACCAAAGATTATAAAAGCGCTTCACGGGCATTTTTATTAAATGTTAAACAATGGGCAAAAATCGCGGTGTATATTGGAGTTAATATTATCACTCGCATTCGTGCAAAATCTCAATATAAACAAAAATTCAACCAATGGGAACGAGATGAGTCCAGTCGAAACTAAGCGAAAAAAAATCCTTTTTATTTCATCATCAGGCGGGCATTGGATCGAAATATTGCGTTTAAGAGCCGCCTTTGTCGATTGTGATGCCCATTATATTTCAACCGATAAAAGTTATAATGAATCGCTGTCATCGGGGCAATTTTATTCGGTAAGAGATGCCTCGCGTTGGGATAAAATTGGGTTGGTGTTACAGGCGTTAAGAATTTTTTATCTATTAATAATTATTCGTCCTGACGTGGTTATTTCAACAGGCGCGGCCGTGGGTTTTTTCGGGCTATTATTTGCTAAAAAAATGCGAATAAAAACTATTTGGGTCGATAGCTTAGCCAATGTTGAAAAAATGTCACTCAGTGGTTTAAAGGTTCGACCATATGCTGATTTATGGCTGACACAATGGCAACATTTAGCGACTGAAAAAGGGCCTTATTTTCATGGAGCCGTTTTATGATCTTTGTGACCGTAGGCTCTCAACTTCCTTTTAAACGTTTAATTGAAGCAATGGATTTATGGGCAGGCGATCATAAAGATCAGCCTATTTTTGCTCAAATTGGCGATTCTGATTATCTACCAAAAAATATGACTTTTTGCCAGTCCATGACTCCGATTGAATATGACAAACGCCTTAAAGAAGCGACCTTAGTCATTTCACATGTCGGTACGGGAGTTATTATTAATGCCTTAGAGCAAAATAAGCCCTTATTATTAATGCCACGATTATTAGATAAAAAAGAAATTCGCAATAATCATCAGCTCACCTCAGTCGATTATTTTTCCACCTTTTCGAACATTACCATTGCACCAAATGAAAAAACCCTTGATACGTTATTAACCCAAATGCTTGATGATAACCGCTTGGAAAATAAACCTGTAAAACCAACCATTTCAGATGAATTAATCACGGTTATTCAAAAATTTGTAGCGGCATAAATTTCATTAAAAATAAGTCTTCGCAGTGATGATGCTAGACTACCCAAAAACCTCATAAAAAGCTTAGGCCATCCATGAAACAATTATCTTCTCGCCCTCGTTATCGTGGAATTTATTTATTGCCCAATTTATTTACTACGGGCGCTATGTTTTCAGGATTTTATGCGATTACCTCAGCGATTAATGAACGCTTTGAAATCGCGGCAATTGCAATTTTTGTGGCAATGATTTTGGATGGTTTAGATGGGCGTGTTGCCAGAATGACCAACACGCAAAGTGAATTTGGAGTGCAATATGATAGCCTATCGGATATGGTTTCATTTGGCGTTGCCCCAGGCTTAGTCATGTATTTATGGGCGTTTTCATCCTTAGGCTCCTTAGGGCTTTTTGGTGCTTTTGTGCATACCGCAGGCGGCGCGCTCAGATTAGCACGTTTTAACACTCAAGTTGAAACCGCGGATAAACGTTATTTTCAAGGCTTACCAAGCCCTGCCGCCGCCGCAATTTTAGCGGGCTTCTTATGGGTCAGCGTAGAATATAACTATGACGTTGAAACCTTAAAATTTATTGCGTTAATTTTAACCATTAGTACGGGCTTATTAATGGTGAGTAATTTTCGTTATTCCAGTTTTAAAGAAATTGACTTTAAAGGCCGTGTTCCCTTTATGGCCACTATTTTGGTCATGCTTAGTTTAGCTTTTATCATGATACAACCCCCCGCGATGTTATTTTTACTCTTTTTAAGCTACGCGATCTCAGGGCCCGTCATTACATTAGTGATGTTACGCCAGAAACGTTTGAAAAAAAAGTAAAATAACTTGAGTGAGCGACAACAAAAGGGTATAGTTTTTAGCATGAATTCTCATTTCAACAACACACAGTGTATTTTAAAAAAATTAGCCACGGTTACTGGCTTTTGTGTGCTGGCTCATCTTGCTCTAAAGTTACTGCCCGTTAGGGCTTATTAACTTTACACGCTGCATATCCTAACCTATCCCTTACTTTATCAACTGATATTAAAAGTTGAGACTATTTCATGACGGGAGAAATCATGAAAGATAAATTAATTATATTTGATACCACCTTGCGAGATGGTGAGCAAAGCCCTGGCGCCTCTATGACCAGCGATGAAAAAGTTCGTATTGCTGTGGCATTAGAACGACTTAATGTTGATGTCATCGAAGCAGGTTTTCCTATCGCCAGTATCGGTGATTTTGAAGCCGTACAAGCGGTGGCTAACACCATTAAAAACTCAACAGTTTGTGCATTAGCCCGTACCTTGGATAAAGACATTGACCGAGCAGGCGAAGCGATTAAATCCGCAAACCGTTCACGTATCCACACCTTTATCGCTACATCCCCTATTCACATGCAAATGAAGTTAAAAATGCAACCCGAAGAGGTGATTGAATACGCAGTAAAAGCCATTAAACGAGCGCGAAAATATACGGATGATGTTGAATTTTCACCTGAAGATGCAGGCCGCTCAGATGAAGATTTTTTATGTCGAATTTTAGAAGCCGTGATTAAGGCAGGGGCAACAACCCTTAATATTCCTGATACCGTTGGTTATAATTTACCGCAACAATTTGGCACAACCATTTCACATTTAATGGAACGGATTCCAAATGCTGATAAAGCCATTTTTTCAGTTCATTGTCATAATGACTTAGGCTTAGCCGTCGCAAATTCGTTATCTGCGATTGAAAATGGCGCAAGGCAAGTCGAGTGTACGATCAACGGTTTAGGAGAACGTGCAGGCAATGCCGCTTTAGAAGAAATAGTAATGGCAATACACACGCGCCAAGATATTTTTAACTGTAACACTCGTATTAAAACCTCAGAAATTGTCAGTTGCTCTCGATTGGTTTC
>JAGLEW010000100.1 GCA_023144875.1 Methylococcales bacterium | reverse complement strand
GGCATTCACCAAGACGGCGTATTAAAAAATCGTGAAACCTATGAAATCATGAAAGCCGAAGATGTTGGCTGGTCTGAAAACCGAATGATTCTCGGCAAACACTCAGGACGAAGTGCGTTTAAAGACCGCATGACAAAATTAGGCTTTGAATTTCAAAGTGTACAAGCGTTAAATGACGCTTTTGCTCAATTCAAAAACTTAGCGGATAAAAAGCATGACATTTTTGACGAAGATTTACAGGCGTTAATCTCACAAGTACACTCCACTGCCGATAAAGAACGAATTGTGTTAATTTCACTACGCGCGCAGGCTGAAACAGGCGAAACACCAAGGGCACATGTTATTTTAAACATTGACAATCGTGAAGTTTATTCACAAGCAAATGGCTGTGGTATGGTCGATGCAAGCTTAAAAGCCATTGAAGATATTGTAAAAACAGAAGCCACTTTAGCTTTGTATTCCGTCAACAGCATCAGCAGTGGTATGGACGCGCAAGGTGAGGTAACTATTCGTCTTGAAAAAGGAGGGCGTATTGTCAATGGACTCGGCGCGGATGTCGATATCGTTATTGCTTCTGCAAAAGCCTATATTCAAGCGGCCAACCGATTAGATACCCCTATAAAAAAATCTTATTCGCAAGGCATTGTATAACAAAAAAAGAGTATTTATTTCTCATTGAAACACATCTCTGGAAGTGAATACTCCAATTTGTTAAACTATTCATTTAACTTTAAATCGGCAAAGCTGTGGCTATTTCCTTACAAGAACAACTCTTAAAAGCGGGCTTAACCAATAAAACCAAAGCGAAAACCTTAAAAACTAACAAGCGTAAACAGGTTAACGCGCAACGAAAAAATAAGGTGACGGTCACGGATGACACCAAAGCCTCATTGGAAAAAGCGAAACGTGAGCAAATTAAAAAAGACCGTGTATTAAACCAAGAAAAACAGCAACACGCTGAAAAAAAAGCCATTAGCGCACAGATAAAACAATTAATTGATCTTAATAAAATTTCTCACGATAAAGACGGGGAAGCGTATAATTTTAGCGATCATAATAAAATTAAAAAAATATATGTTAGCCCAGAGGTTCGCAGTCAAATAAGTGACGGGCGATTAGCGATTGTAAAAACACAACGACGCTATGAAATTGTACCCGCTGAAATTGCCTTAAAAATTCGCCAACGTGATGAGTCGTGTGTGTTATTACTCAATGATCGCAAAGAAAACACCGAAGCAGAAACCGATCTTTATGCCGATTATCAGATTCCTGATGATTTAATGTGGTAGCAACCACTTAATTGAGTGCTTATTTCTAAATAACAAATCACCCAAACTAAGGCGTTTTTAACATTCATTATGCTCCAAAAATTTCAGGCTTTTTTGCAACGCCAAAAAACACCACCACCTCCCTTTATAACGCCTGAAAAAGAGCTTTTAAAAAAAAACTATCAACGGTTGATGCTGAACAAGCAATTCAAAACCAACTTAGCTCAAATAGCTGTATTAGCAAATTTACAACGATTATTAGACCAAATAGTCGAAGAAAATAACAACCCAAACCGCGTAAAACCCTCTTCTATTAATAGCGTGTATATTTTTGGTGAAGTTGGGCAAGGGAAATCGTTGTTGATGAAGTTATTTTTTAGCCATTGCCCCATCAATCAAAAACGCCATATCCATTTTCATGATTTTATGCTGGAAGTTCACGCGTTTGTGCATCAATGGCGACAGCAACACGACAACGATCCTTTCCTCGCATTTGCCAAATCATTGCGTCAATCAACATGGCTTTTATGTTTTGATGAGTTTAATGTCACTGATATTGCCGACGCCATGATTTTAACGCGTTTATTTCAGCATTTATTGACCGAAGGTATTATTTTTGTCGCCACCTCCAATCAGCACCCAGATGATTTATACAAAGGGGGCTTGCAATATGAACTGTTTTTGCCCTTTATTAAGCGCTTAAAACAACAAGCAAAAATTCTAGAATTAATCGCCCAAACAGATTATCGTTTAATAAATAATACCGCCGCCGACGCTTTTCATATAGGACTCAATACACAAGCAACTACTTTTCTTAGTCAGCATTTTACTGATTTAGCCAAAGGTAAAAAAGCAAAACCTTATTCGCTCAAGTTGCAAGGCCGTGAGGTTCACTTTGAAGCCGCTATGGAAACTGTGCTAATCAGTTCTTTTCAAGAATTATGTTGCAGGACATTAGGTTCAGCGGATTATATTGCCCTATCAAAATGTTTTACGACTATTTTTATACGTGATATTCCACAGCTTTCGATTGAATGTCGTGATAATGCCCGCCGTTTTGTAACGCTAATTGATGCACTGTATGAACGACAAGTTTTATTGGTTTGCACTCTTGCCGTTCCTGTCGAATCGCTTTACGAAGCCGATGGCATTTTTGAGTTTAAACGCACACAATCACGTTTAATAGAAATGCAATCATCGGATTATCGAAAAAAACAATTAATTTTAAACCTCCGACCGCCCATCCCATTGTAAAAAATTTTGTAGTAATTGCAGTCCTATCGCTTGGCTTTTTTCAGGATGAAATTGCACCGCAAAAATATTATTTTTCGCAATCGCACAGGTAAATACATCAGGGTATTCGGTGGTTGCAATCGTCATTTGTGGCTCATTCAATTGTGCAAAATAACTGTGTACAAAATAAAAACGGCTGTTATCGGCAATATTTTTCCATAAAGGATGTGGCTGTTGTTTGACTTGATTCCAGCCCATGTGAGGAATTTTTAAAACATCCCCTGAATCATTGCGTAAATTTTTAGGAAAATGTACCACCTTTCCTGAAAAAATATCCAAACAATTCACCCCTCGACTTTCTTCGCTAAACGACAATAACGCCTGCATTCCCAAACAAATCCCTAATAAAGGCTTATTTTTAACAACTTCTTGAATGACCTCATCCAAACCTGATTGCTTAAGGGCGAATAAACAATCGCCTATCGCGCCCACACCTGGAAAAACCACCCGATCAGCGGCTAATATTTTGCTTTTATCATTGGTCACCACAATCGTTGTGCTTGCTGATACATGCTGCAAAGCTTTGGCAATCGAATGAAGATTCCCCATGCCATAATCAATGACTGCCACCGTTGACATTATAAGCGCCCTTTAGTGGATGGAATCATGCCTTGCATGCTAGGATCGGGAGTCAGCGCCATTCGAACCGCTCGCCCAAAGGCTTTAAAAACGGTTTCCGCGATATGATGGGCATTACGCCCTTTCAAGTTATCAATATGCAACGAAACGCCCGCATGATTGACAAACCCTTGAAAAAATTCTCGAAATAAATCAACATCAAACGTCCCAATAATTGCCCGTGGAAAATCGACGGCATAATATAATCCCGCGCGTCCTGAAAAATCCACCACCACTCGTGATAATGATTCGTCCAGTGGTACATAGGCATGACCATAACGATACAAGCCTTTTTTATCACCCACCGCTTTTGAGAAAGCTTGCCCTAAAGTAATCCCAATATCTTCGACCGTATGATGTGCATCAATTTCCAAATCCCCTTGGCACTCAATGTTTAAATCCATCAAACCGTGGCGTGCAATTTGTTCTAACATGTGATTTAAAAAAGGCACACCTGTACTGAAATCAGCTTTTCCTGTGCCATCTAAATTAAGCGATATTTTTATGTTGGTTTCTAAGGTATCACGGGTGACATGTGCAATGCGAGGAGTCATAATTTGTACGATAAAGTAAAATTTAAAGGTCTATTTTACGCTAAATCAACGCACTCACCTATCAATATTTACGCGAATTTCGTGCAAACCCTTCATGGATAATGACACAAAATAAACCTCTGACGCATTGATAAAAATACCATCCGTGCCACTGTATGACCACCGATAATCAAGCCTAAGTTTATTTTTTACTATAATGTCTTTATCCGTCACAGCTAATGCAATCATTCCTGTAGGCGCAGTCGGGTAAACGAGAGTAAGCTGCTGATTTATAAGCGTTGAAATAGCAGGCTGTGCTTCGCGTACAAACGCAGGTAAGGATTTTTTGTGTGCCATAATTTTACCTTTTTTAGATAATAAAAACACAAACCCCTCGCCATTATCATCCGTTCCCGTGATAATAAAGCGCTCTACTTCCGCAAGGTATTGAACATCATACGTATAATATTTCAAGTGCTTAATTAATTTAATTTCAGCGCTAACCCACTTATTTTTTTTAACATCAAGCACCCGATAGATTAATTGTGCATGGGTTTCATCATCGACAAATCGTTGCCATACTAATAAAGCGGTTTTATCAGAACCTGCGATCATCGGCCACCAATCACGGGTTTTATCACCCACTGCCACCTTTTTTTTAGATAAAAAACGACCTTTAGAATTATAGAGCCTGACTAAAACATCATCACCCGAACCTAAATCATCGACACCCCCGCCATCAACCCATTCATCCGAATAAAAAACCGCAAATTTATTACCAATAGCGGCGACATGCCCCGAATGCCCCCCATCAAAAACAACCTTTTGATAGACGTTTACTGCGT
>JAGLEW010000010.1 GCA_023144875.1 Methylococcales bacterium | reverse complement strand
GTTGCTTGAATAGGCAAATCCTCGGTATAAGGAATTTTATCAGAATCCCCATAGACCGTCGCAGAAGAGCTAAAAACGATATTTTTGACATTAAACTCTGCCATTACTTCAGTTAAAACCAGCGTTCCATAGACATTATTTTGGTAATATTTTAACGGTTGCTCACAGGATTCACCCACTGCTTTTAAGCCTGCAAAATGAATAACCGCGTCAATAGCATGTGATTTAAAAATAGTTTGTAATGCCCATTTATCACGAATATCATTTTCATAAAAAACGACACTATTTTGAGTGATTTTTTCAATTCGAGCTAACACATCTTTTTGACTATTACTTAAATTATCAACAATAATGACATGATAACCTTTGTTCAATAATTCAACACATGCATGACTGCCGATATAACCTGTTCCCCCTGTGACTAAAATTGTTTTTTTCATAAGAGTACCTATTCCATAAAATTAAAAAACTTTTCAAAAACAATGTCAGAGGGCTTAATTTTTAAGTAAATCGATATTAATCACCGATTCTTTTTGTTGCTCTGCTTCTTGTTTTTTTCGCTTATCGCATTTTTCTTCACACGAGCATTGACCTGTGCCACCACAAGACCCCTTAATCGCGTTTCGCCCTAAAATCACGCCAATCGCCATTAAAGCAACTACAATCAGCATAAATACAAATGTTACGATAAAATAAATCATAATTTTCCCTTAAAAAAATGGGTAAACGCATCGGTACTTTTTTCTTGAAAGCCATCTGCGGTTTTGATAATAAATAAGGCCGCAATTTGATGTTTCTGGGCTAACTTATAACCTATGTCGTGTCCTAATACCATCATTGCCGTGGCCAGTGCGTCGGCGGTCATTGTCGATTTGTCGAGAATGGTTACCGAAGCCAGTTGATGAACAATAGAACGCCCTGTTCGAGGGTCAATACTGTGCGCATAACGCACGCCTTCTGATTCAAAATAATTGCGATAATCGCCTGAGGTTGCGATGCTAATGTCTGTCAGTGAAATCACTTTTTCAATGGCACGTTTTTCAATAATTGGTTTTTCCAGCGCAATGTTCCAGCCTCCCCCTTTTATATTTTGACCTTTGAGGCGAATCTCTCCCCCAATTTCGACCATATAATCGTTAAGCCCATGAGCCTCCAGCAATAAGCCGATTTCATCCACGGCATAACCTTTTGCAATCGCTGATAAATCTAAATACAGTGTTGGTATATCTTTTTTAATCTGCTTAGTCTTTCGTTGTATCGACAAATGTTGATACCCCGTAGTCGATAAAACTGCGGCAAGTTGTTGTTCATCAGGAGCGGTAAAATTCATAGGGTCTACGCCAAAACCCCATAAATTAACTAATTTACCCACAGTCACATCAAAAGCGCCCCCGGTTAATTGGCTAACACGTTGCGCTTCGTTTAAAACCGTTAACAGTGATAAAGAAACACTTTGCCAATTTGTTTCGCGACTTTTATTAAATAAAGACAGCGCCGACTGTGATTGATAAGTCGATAATTGTCCGTTCAATTCATCCAATCGTTGTTTAATTTGTTTTTTTAAGCGATCTTTAGGGATAGTTTCAGGTAAATAAGTTGCCTTAATAGTGAAACTGGTTCCCATAATGCCATCAGAATATATAAATGGATAGCGCTTTGGTTGATTTTGTGATTCAGTACAACTAATAAGAAAAAAAACAATTAACCCTAAAAAAAATGGTTTGTACTTAATATAAACCTTCATTGCTTACGAGTGACTTAAGCCATGATCACTATAGATTGCCCCTAATTGGTCTGGGTGTGAAATACAAACTCCTAAATCATTTAACATGCCATTTTTAACACTGTAAATCCACCCATGGACTGAAACATCAATGTTTTTTCGCCATGCTTTTTGAATAATAGTGGTGTGGCAAACGTTGACTACTTGTTCAATCACATTTTTTTCGCATAATAAACGATAACGGGCATTGTAATCGTCGAGTGCATTAATTTCGGCTCGATGGGTTCGATAAACATCTTGGATATGTCGTAACCAGTTATCAATTAGGCCATGTTCTTGATTTTCCATCGCCGCTTTCACACCCCCACAGCCATAATGTCCACAGACAATAATATGCTCAACTTTTAAAACTTCAACCGCAAATTGGATCACCGAGAGGCAGTTTAAATCGGTATGTACCACTACATTGGCAATATTTCGATGGACGAAAATTTCTCCAGGATCAAGCCCCACTACTTGATTTGCTGATACTCGGCTGTCCGAACAGCCAATCCATAGGTATTTAGGGGATTGTTGTTTATGCAATCGAATAAAAAATTCAGGGTCTATGGCGCGCATTTCATCCGCCCATGCTCGGTTCTTTCGAAAAAATCGTGTTTTTATATCTTCCATTGAGTAAAGCCTTTCTATAAATGATTAATCCGAAGCAGTATACATGCCATAGTGACTTTCAATGTAAGCCTCGACCAATGCATGAAACTCTTCGGCAATGTTGTCGCCTTTTAACGTAACTGTTTTAAGTCCATCTTCATACACAGGCGCCACAGGTGACTCACCTGTTCCAGGTAAACTAATACCAATATTCGCATTTTTACTTTCACCAGGGCCATTAACCACACAGCCCATCACGGCAACTTCCATTGCTTCAACCCCTTTATATTTGTGCTTCCATTCAGGCATATTTTCTCGTAGAAATGTTTGAATCTCCTTTGCTAGTTTTTGAAAATAATCACTGGTGGTTCGTCCGCAACCAGGGCAAGCAATTACCATAGGTGTAAAGGCGCGAAATCCCATTGTTTGTAAAATTTCTTGAGCCACGACGACTTCTTTAACGCGTGTGCCACCAGGTTCTGGGGTCAGTGAAATTCGGATAGTATCGCCAATCCCTTGTTGCATTAATACCGATAAGGCGGCGGTAGAGGCTACAATCCCTTTTGATCCCATGCCCGCTTCAGTTAATCCGAGATGTAAGGCATAATCACACTGAGCCGATAAATCTTGATAAATCTGAATCAGTTCCTGTACATTACTAATTTTACATGACAAAATTATTTTATCTTTTCCCAAGCCTATTGCTTCTGCGCTTGCGGCACTTTCAAGTGCTG
Source organism: Methylococcales bacterium (assembly GCA_023144875.1). Classification (GTDB taxonomy): domain Bacteria; phylum Pseudomonadota; class Gammaproteobacteria; order Methylococcales; family Methylomonadaceae; genus WTBX01. The sequence goes on along the minus strand of JAGLEW010000010.1, from coordinate 13,254 downwards.
ATAACACAATAGCTTGACGTGTGACTGCTGACAAGGATTCAGGCTTGGTTTTTGCTCTATTTTCATCCAATAATCGCATTAAAACCATCTGATCTAAACTGCCTCCGTTGACACCAATACGCACAGGTTTATTGTACCGACAGGCAAACTCAATCATTTGTTGAAATTGAGGATCACGATTTTTTCCACGCCCGACGTTTCCAGGGTTAATTCGATATTTAGCTAACGCCATCGCACAATCAGGGTATTTATCTAATAATTTATGTCCATTAAAATGAAAATCCCCTATAATCGGTACAAAACAATTTTGTTGATCTAAACGATTCTTAATCTCAACTACGGCTTTAGCCGCTGTTTCAGAATTAACCGTAATTCGAACTAACTCAGAACCTGTGGCGGCTAATTCAAGAATTTGTTGCACGGTGGCTTTTACATTAACCGTATCCGTGTTGGTCATAGATTGGATAACAATAGGCGCATCACCACCGACGGCAACATTGCCAATTAAAACCTGTTGAGTTTTTTTTCTTGTACTTAAGGACATAATAAAAAATTTTGTTGGAAAATTTGAAATAACTGAAAGAATACTAACGCGTCGAAATTATACTGCATACAAGATAGGCAATAGAGTTATTAATTGTGAAAATAAATTATTTTTCCGATATTCACATAGAATTTGGTACGTTAAAACGCCCAAACACAGATGCCGACCTTGTAATTGCCGCAGGCGATATTGGGATTAAAAGTCAAGGTATACATTGGCTAAAAGCACTGGATAAACCGGTTATTTATGTTGCAGGAAATCACGAGTTTTACACCCATGAATATAATCAAACCTTACAGATGTTTCGAAATCACTGTGCAAATAGCAATATCTATTTTTTAGAAAGAGACGCGATTGTGATTGGTAATGTCCGTTTTTTAGGGTGTACTTTATGGACAAATTTATTTCAAGAAGGGCAGGAAAAGGCAAAGGAAATCAGTGCGCGATTGAATGACTTTAAATACATCAATTATCAAGAAAAGCCTTTTAACAAAAAAAATTTTACGCTGCTGCATAAATCTTCTGTTTTATGGCTAGAAAAGAAATTGAACGAGCCTTTTGAGGGAAAAACAGTGGTTGTAACCCATCATGCTCCTTTATGGAAAAGCTGGAATGAGCCTGATAATCCACTAAAAAGACTCGCTTATTGCAATAATTTAGAAACGTTAATTGAAAAGTATAACATTGATGTTTGGTTTCATGGTCACATCCATAACTCTAACGATTATACGGTTTCAGGCACGCGTATTTTAAGTAATACGCGAGGGTATAAAGGTCGAAGAGAAGTTAAAAAATTTAATAAAAATAAAACAATTGAGCTTTAGAAGGCCTAATCTTACTCCGAACGAATAAATCCAGATAAGATAAGCATTGCTGATTTCATGCCTTCAGCAAGATAATAATGAATATCTTCCATTGTAATTTCGGAGTCTGTTTTTCCTGCCGCCCAGTTTGCAACAATTGCCATACCTGCGTAGTCTAAATTTAATTCATGCGCTAAGGCTGCCTCTGGCATACCCGTCATACCAACGACATCACAGCCGTCACTTTGCATTCTTAAAATTTCAGCACCTGACTCTAATCGCGGCCCTTGCGTACAACCATATGTACCTGTTTTTACTACTTTTATCTTTTTTTTCTTAGCTTCTCTAATTAAATCATTTCGAAGTGCAGGCGTATAAGGGTGACTAAAATCAATATGAGTGACTTCTTTTAAATTTTTTGCAAAAAACGTATGTTTTCGAGCGTAAGTGTAATCAATAATTTGATCGGGAATGACAATGCGCATCGGTTTCATTTTTTTAGTAATACCACCGACGGCCATGACCGAAAGAATCCGAGTAGCCCCTAGTTTTTTCATTCCCCACATATTGGCACGATAATTGATCATATGCGGTGGAATTTTATGAGGTCTTCCGTGGCGCGCTAAAAAAATAACTTTTTCACCTCTAAACTTTCCGATCACAAAAGGTGCTGATGGCGCACCAAAAGGGGTTTTTAGGGTTTTTTCCTTTTCTACGGCTAATCCATTTAATTCAGTTAAGCCTGTTCCACCAATAATACCTAAACTCATTCTTTTTTCCTATTGACACGCGTAAATGCCCGCGGCATTGCGTAAATAACCTTTATAATCCATCCCATAGCCAAACAAATAATAGTCCTCAGTTTCAAGGGCTATAAAATCGGCCATAATAGGTTTCTTTTTTTTCAGTTTTTTATTAATTAAAACCGCGCTGTAAATAGAACTTGCTCCTTGTTTTTGACAATAATTATAAAGCGCTTCTAAGGTAAAGCCTTCATCTAATATGTCATCCACAAGTAATATAGTTCGTCCTTTCAAGGCGCTGGTCGGTTTTGACAGCCATTTTATGTCACTGCCTACGGTTTGGTTGCGATAACGACTGGCATTAATAGCATCCAAAGTGAGGTGGAATTTCAAATAGGTCATTAATCGACCTGTTGTAATTAATCCTCCATTCATTACACACAGCACCAAAGGATCACGGTCTGCGAGTAAAAGGCTAATTTTATCAGCCATGTGTTTTATTGCCGTTTCAACCTCCTTTTCGCTGTAAAGTAATCGTGCAGAATCTTCTATTTTTTTAATTTCATCCAACATGACATAATTGCTCAATTTCAGAGGAAATTTGTTGCCAATTATTGGAGTCCAATAACGCCTGACGTGTTATTTTGCTCTGTCCTTGCATCGCTAACAAGCGTCGTTCACTTTTTTCATTAATTCGTTGGATCGGTAACGTATCCAATACTTCAATTGCCGCATCAGAGTCATTGCAGACCAAGACCATGTCACAGCCTGCGTTCAAAGCTTGGCGCGCTCTTTCTGCAAAACCACCCACACTTGCCGCGCCTTTCATGCTCAGGTCATCACTAAAAATAACCCCATCAAAACTTAATTGCTGGCGTAAAACCGTTTGCAACCAAAACGGTGAAAAACCTGCCGCATTTTTATCGACTGCTGAATAAACAATATGTGCAGGCATAATCGCCTCCAAACCTTCGCTAATGAGTTGCTTAAACGGAATCAAATCTTGTTGTTCAATCGTCTTAAAATCACGCTCATCAATCGGTAACGCTAAATGTGAATCTGCACGTACCGCACCGTGTCCAGGGAAATGTTTTCCTGTTGATGCCATTCCTGCGTTTCTCATACCTTGGCTAAAAATTGCTGCTAAGTTAGCCGCTTTATGCGCGTCTGAAGAAAAAGAACGATCACCAATAATAGTGCTAATACCACAATCAACATCCAAAACAGGTGCAAAACTAAAATCAATACCAACACTTAATAATTCGGTTGCCATTAATTCGCCTGCTTTTTTAGCTAAATCGAGCTTATCCCTAAATTTTGCGACCGCAGGTAATCGTGTAAACCCCGTTTTAAATCGTTGGACGCGTCCGCCTTCTTGATCAACTGCAATTAAAATTGTGCCATTACGAGCCGTACGAATGTCATTAATAAGCTCTATGACCTGTTTTGGGTCTTGATAGTTCCGAGCGAATAAAATGACAGCACCTGTATTCGGGTGTTGAATTTTTTCTTTTTCAAGAGAGGTTAATGTTAAACTTTCGACATCAATCATAACCGTGCCAATCGGCATACTTTGTGACATAAGTTCCTAAATATTCTTCCAAAGATGTATTGTTAATAATACAGACCCAATTTAAAAATTGAAAGTACTACTTTTTTAAAGTTTGATAAACTAACTCAAATATGCTTTCTTTCTAATTTTTCTTATTTTTTACATGCAACCTCAATTTATTCACCTACGTTTACACACCGAATTTTCCCTTGTAGATGGTATTGTTCGTATAAAGCCGCTGATTCAACGGCTTAGTGAACTTAACATGCCAGCGGTCGCTATTACCGAACAAAATAACCTATTTTCATTGGTTAAATTTTACCGTATGGCTTCCAGTGCGGGCATTAAAGCAATTATTGGAACTGACGTTTATATCACAAATTTAGAAAATATAAACCAGCCTTATCACCTCACTATACTCGTTAACAATGCACAAGGCTATATTACCTTAACGGAACTTATTTCTAAAGCTTACCAACAAGGTCAATATTTAGGGGTTCCTTTGTTACAAGAACAATGGTTAATCGAAAATCACGAGGGTTTAATCGCTTTATCAGGGGCAATGGATGGCGATATTGGGCAAGCCTTAGTGGCTAATAATAAAACCTTAGCAAAACAACACGCTCGGAAATGGGCTAGTATTTTTAAGGGTTGTTTCTACCTAGAACTTCAACGCATTGGCAAAGTTAATGAAGCCTATTATATTCAAGCCGCGATTGAATTAGCCATTGAGTTAGATTTACCTGTGGTGGCGACAAATAATGTTCGCTTTTTATATCAAAAGGATTTTGATGCCCATGAAGTCCGTGTCTGTATTAATCAGGGACGTGTTATGGATGATACACAGCGTCCAAAAAACTATACCAACCAACAATATCTGCGTAGTACTGAAGAAATGTTGGATTTATTTTCTGATATTCCAGAAGCACTCGCCAATAGTGTTGAAATTGCTAAACGTTGTAATTTAGGGCTTAGTTTGGGTAAAAATTACTTACCTGATTTCCCTGTTCCCAAAAATATGACCTTAGATGATGTGTTTCGTCAAGCATCGAAAGAAGGGCTTGATCAGCGCTTACAGGAATATCCACCCATTGGTTCTGGCTCCTTTATAGAAAACCGTCAAGCCTATGATGCTCGCTTACAATTGGAACTTAATGTCATCTGTCAAATGGGTTTTCCTGGTTATTTCATGATTGTGGCCGATTTTATTCAATGGGCAAAAAACCAACAAATTCCAGTCGGCCCTGGTCGAGGATCGGGTGCAGGTTCACTGGTTGCTTATGCGTTAAAAATTACTGATTTAGACCCCATTGAATTTGATTTATTATTTGAACGGTTTTTAAATCCAGAGCGGGTTTCTATGCCTGATTTTGATATTGATTTTTGCATGGAACGTCGCGATGAAGTGATCGGTTATGTTGCGCAACATTACGGACGTGAGAAAGTTTCACAGATTATTACTTATGGTTCGATGGCGGCAAAAGCGGTGATTCGAGATGTTGGGCGAGTTTCAGGACATGCTTATGGTTTTGTCGATCGACTCTCCAAACTAGTGCCGTTTGAAATAGGCATAACCCTTGAAAAAGCCTTGCTTGCGGTTCCTGAATTAAAAGACCTTTACGATACCGATGAGGAAGTAAAAGCCTTATTAGACATGGCAAAATCTTTAGAGGGTATTTCCCGTAATGCAGGGAAACACGCTGGGGGCGTGGTTATTTCTCCGACTAAATTAACGGATTTCACGCCGCTTTATTGTGATGATGAGGGCAATAATCTGGTCACACAATTTGATAAAGATGATGTTGAAGCGGTGGGATTGGTTAAGTTTGATTTTTTAGGGCTAAGGACGCTAACTATCATTGATTGGGCTTTACAAACTATTAATAAACAAAAACAGGCGGAAAACGAAGCCCTCGTTGATATTACTCAAATACCGCGTGATGACACCGCCACCTATAAAGAAATTTTTCAAACCGCGCAAACTACCGCTGTATTTCAACTGGAATCACGTGGCATGAAAGAGTTAATTGCTAAATTAAAGCCTGATTGTTTTGATGATATTATCGCGCTGGTCGCCTTATATCGCCCAGGCCCTTTGGAATCAGGCATGGTGGATGATTATATTAATGTGAAACACGGTGCAAAAGCGGAATATGCCCATCCAATTTTAGAACCCATTTTAGAATCTACCAATGGGGTTATTTTATATCAAGAACAAGTGATGCAAATTGCCCGGGAAATGGCAGGCTATACGCTAGGTGGAGCAGATATGTTACGGCGTGCTATGGGAAAAAAGAAACCTGAAGAAATGGCAAAACAGCGTGAAATTTTTACCACAGGTTCAATAAAAAATATGATTGAAGAATCCATAGCCACTTATGTGTTCGATTTAATGGAAAAGTTTGCAGGGTATGGCTTCAATAAATCTCATAGTGCCGCTTACGCCTTAATTGCCTATCAAACCGCATGGCTTAAAGCGCATTATCCTGCCGCGTTTATGGCTGCGGTATTGTCAGCTGATATGGATAACACAGATAAAGTAGTCATGCTGGTTGAAGAGTGTCACATGATGAAGTTAACCGTGACCGCTCCTGATGTCAATGCTTCTGAATATCAATTTACTACCGCTGGAAATCACAAAATCATCTATGGTATTGGGGCGATTAAAGGCGTGGGGCAATCCGCCATTGAAGAATTAATTATAGAACGACAGAAAAATGGGGATTACACGGGGCTGTATGATTTATGCAAACGAGTAAAGCTTCGCAAAGTGAATCGCCGAGTCTTGGAAGCTTTGATTCGGTCAGGTACTTTTGATGTTTTTGATGATAATCGTGCGGGACATTTTGCTGAATTACCGAATGCATTACGTGTAGGTGATCAACATGGAAAAATGGCGGCAACGGGACAAAATGATTTATTTGGTTTGGTCATGCACACGGAAACCTCGGAGGAAAAAGAGCGTTATAACACGCAAATTGATCCGTGGACAGAAGCGGAACGTTTAGAGCATGAAAGGCAAACCCTTGGATTTTATTTAACAGGCCATCCTATCGGTCAGTATCAGTATGAAATCAAACAATTTACCGATGGCACAATTGCCTCATTGCTCGCAAATACGCAACGCACTAAAGGTAAAATGAGTGCGCGAGTGGCAGGATTGATCTTAGAAATAAGGGTACGGCAAACAAAAAAAGGTAAAAATATTGGCATTGCCACCGTAGATGATCAAACAGGGCGTTTGGAGGTGGTCGCCTTTAGTGAAACCTATGAAAAATATCGTGAATTTTTAATAAAAGATAGCATTCTTATCGCTGAAGGCAATCTCATGATGGATGAGTTTAGTGGCGGCTTACGTTTAACCGCTGAAAAAATGTACACAATGGAGCAAGCACGCACCCATTTTGCACGTCGCTTAACTTTTGAGTGGCATGATTTAAAAATAAACCACGTTTCAGCGTTTATATCACATTTAAAGGCTATTTTTTCCGATTATATCGGTGGAGATTGCCCTGTGGTTATTCATTATTTTTCTAAAGATGCCTGTACAAAATTACAACTTGGAGAGCAATGGCGCCTCCATGCGAGCGATGAATTAATTTTAAAATTACAACGTTTTTCTGCCATTAAAGCGGTCACTATGCAATATCGATAAATAGATCACCACGTTTTTTTTATTTTCATCTTGAACTAATAGGTGGGCAATAAATTTAAACTATTTTAGCGCGTTTTTTTCTTTGGAAAAAGCTTTTTTAGAAAGTGTGAGCTGACTGACAAATTCAGTAAAATCAAGCTTTATGACAGTTGAACTCTGTTAACTTTATTCCCAACAACTCCATAAATTTTTGGAATAAATCTTATGAAAGAACTTATTATTGAACGCCCTGAGTCGCAATCATTTCGGCAAAAATATACTTCGCTATTTTTGACCATGGTTTTTTGGTTTTTATGGTGCTATATCTGGACACCCCTATTAGTGATTGCTTTTGGTTTTATGAGGGTAGATATTGCCATCATCGACAGTTTTAGTTTTGTAACTTTTGAGCGATTTTTGCTGAATTTGCAACAATATGCCTTGTATATTTTTATATTATGTATGATGTTTGTTATTTGGGTTGCCGCAAACATCTTTCGTTTTAGAGGGGGGAACCGCTACAAAGCTCACCCACCGACAGAGATAACAGAACTCAGTCGCTATGCTAAATTAACTGAAGATTTATTACTCAATTCTAAGCAAACGCAAATATTAACCGCTCAATTTGACCGAAACAGTCAGTTGATTAATTTGCAGCCGCTGACAACCAACCCAATATAAAATTGTGTGCTTTTAAACATTTCCAAGTCTATTGATTGGCTTGGAGATTTAAATGACCCACATATTGTTTCGATGAATTAACTCATCATCATCAACATAACCTAGAATTTTTTCAAATGATTGACTGCTTTTTCCTATGATTTTACGGGTTTCTTTGGCATCGTAATTAATCAACCCACGGGCAATTTCTTTTCCATTTGGATCTAAACAGGTTACTAAATCACCCCGATGAAATTCTCCAAATATACTTTTAACCCCAATTGCTAGTAAGCTTTTTCCCTTCTTTTTTAATACGTCCACTGCCCCCGCATCTAAACTTAAGGTACCTTTGAGTTGTAATTGTGCTGCCAACCATTGTTTTCGAGCCGCAAGCGGTGCAAGCGTTGAGATTAAATACGTGCCTAAATTTTTACCCATCAGAACATTTTTAATGATGTTATGAATAGCGCCTGATACAATCACTGTTGAAGCCCCTGACCGAGAGGCCAGTCGTGCGGCATTGACTTTAGTAATCATACCCCCACGCCCCAAGCCACTTTGACTATCTCCTGCGACCTCATCTAATAAAGGGTCATCAATTTCAGCGTGCTTGATTAATTGAGCATTGGCTTTAATCGAAGGATCGGCATCAAATAATCCTTGTTGGTCGGTTAAAATAATCAATAAATCGGCTTCCACCAAATTCGCCACCAGTGCGGCTAAGGTGTCATTGTCCCCAAAACGAATCTCATCGGTTGCCACGGTATCATTTTCATTCACAACGGGAATTACATTAAAATCAAGCAATGTAAGTAAGGTGTTTTTAGCGTTGAGATAGCGTTTTCGATCGGATAAATCATCATGGGTTAATAAAACTTGCGCCGCATGAAGCCCATGTTTTTGAAATTTATTTTCAAACATTTTAATCAAACCCATCTGCCCAACCGCCGCCACGGCTTGTAATTCATGCAAAGTTTTTGGACGTTTTTTAATGGATAAACGCGCCATGCCTTCCGCGACAGAACCCGAAGAGACTAAAATAATTTCTTTACCTTGCTGCTTGAGTGCAGTAATTTGTTCTACCCACGCACCAATTGCCGATTTATTAAGCCCTTTCCCACCTGCGGTTAATAATGCACTGCCAATTTTAACCACAATACGTTGGGCATTAATAAACGCTTTTCTACTCATTAGAGGGTTGACGTTGCTGGTCTAAAAAATCCATAATCGCAAACATTAATGCTCGTGTTCCTTGTTTACTAATCGCCGAAATTTGAAAAACCTTTCCCGTCCATTGAAGTTCGCTCACAATGGCATCGCAATGTTGTGCTAATTCTTCTTCTAAGACTAAGTCTGTTTTATTTAACACCAGCCACCGCGGTTTTTTATCCAGATCATCGCCCCACTTTTCCAGTTCATGAATAATTTTTTTGGCTGATTCCACGGGGCTTTCCTCACTACCATACGGTTCTATGTCAATAATGTGTAGTAATAAACCTGTGCGAGATAAATGTTTTAAAAACTGTAAGCCCAAACCTGCGCCTTCAGCTGCCCCTTCAATCACCCCAGGGATATCTGCAATCACAAAACTACGTAGATCATCCACGCTGACTACGCCTAAGTTAGGGTTTAAGGTGGTAAAAGGATAATCTGCCACTTTAGGTTTTGCCGAAGAAACGGAACGAATTAAGCTCGATTTTCCTGCATTAGGTAGCCCCAATAATCCTACGTCCGCAATGACCATTAATTCTAAACGTAGCATTCTTTTTTCACCCAACGAACCTTTGCTAAATTGTTGAGGACTGCGATTAATACTGCTTTTAAAACGGGTATTCCCTAAGCCATGAAAGCCCCCTTTTGCGACTAACAGCGTTTCACCAACTTCAGTGAGATCACCAATTTTTTCACCTGTATCCGCTTCATAAACTAAAGTTCCAGGCGGGACTTTGACATAAGAATCGGAGCCTTTATGACCTGTACAATTACGCCCCATACCATTTTGACCACGTTGCGCGCGATGCACCGAATGATAGCGAAAATCGACCAGTGTGTTTACATTGTCAGTCGCAATTAAATAAACACTGCCACCATCACCACCATCACCACCATCAGGCCCTCCCATAGGGATGTATTTTTCACGTCGAAAAGTGACAATACCGTTACCTCCATCACCTGCTTCTACCCGAATTTCCGCTTCATCAATAAATTTCACTCAATTACTCGCTTTATTTTTATACAGATCCAACAAAAAAGCCCCGTCACAAGGACGAGGCTTTTCTTTTAAATCGCTAAACCACTTTACTAAAGTGGCTTAAGAAAACTTAAGCCGCAATAATGCTGACAAATTTACGATTTTTAGCGCCCTTCGTTTGAAAAAGAACTTTACCTGTTGCCGTTGCAAAAAGCGTATGATCTTTTCCAATACCAACGTTATCCCCTGCATGGAAACGGGTACCACGTTGACGAACGATAATGCTACCCGCTGGGACGGTTTCGCCGCCATAACGTTTCACACCAAGGCGCTTGGAATTGGAATCACGACCGTTACGGGTACTCCCGCCTGCTTTTTTATGAGCCATTGTAAAATCTCCTTAAGGAATTTAAGTAGAAATGCCCGTAATTTGGACTTCTGTATAATATTGACGATGCCCCATTTGTTTCATATGGTGCTTACGTCGTTTAAATTTAATAATTTTGACTTTCTTATGTCGACCTTGCGCTAAAACCTTTGCTGAGACTTTACCGCCGTCAACAAATGGCAAGCCGATTTTGACATCACTGCCTTCGCCAAGCATTAAAACTTTATCGAACTCTATGCTATCGCCTTCGCTCAATTCTAATTTTTCTATTTTTAGGGTAGCACCTTCTTTAACTCGGTACTGTTTACCACCTGTTTGAATTACCGCATACATCCGCGTCAGCTCCATCAAGCATAAATATCTGTTTAAGTGAACAGAGTATTATATTTTTAAAAAGGACAGCCGTCAAACGCTAAATGAATCCGAGAATTAAGCCCAATTGAAATACATTGCTATAAAGCATTGACACCCGATACGCTTCTTTACTAGCATGGAGAATTATTTTAATGCAATCAACTCTCGAAAATGGCCTCAAAAATAACAACAATAGATTTTAATTCCATTAAAGTGTTAACCACGCAAGAAGCGCTCGAAGTAGATCAACTTATTTTAAAAGAACTCAGCTCCGAGGTTGAGCTAATCAATAAAATTGGTTATTACATTATTGGCAGTGGCGGCAAGCGTTTGCGACCGATGGTCTTATTGTTAGCGGCTAAAGCGCTGAATAATATCAATGAGCACCATATTACCTTAGCAACGGTTATTGAGTTTTTACACACCGCTACGTTGTTACATGACGATGTGATTGACGAGTCCAGTATGCGTCGTGGTCAAAAGTCAGCCAATGCGGTTTGGGGTAATGCTAAAAGCGTTTTAGTGGGTGATTTTTTGTATTCAAATGCGTTTCATATGATGATTCGTACCAAAAATTTTGAAGTCATGGAAATTGTTTCGCAAACCACTAGCGAGCTAACCGAAGGTGAAATTTTACAGCTGTTAAATTGCCATAATCCTGATACCTCAGAAGCTGAATATTTGGCGGTTATCATTCGAAAAACGGCTATTTTATTTACCGCTGCCGCACGGCTTGCCGCGATTATGTCAGACGCAAATGAAACCGAAACCCAAGGGCTAATGGCGTATGGTCAGCACTTAGGGATTGCCTTTCAGCTCATTGATGATGCCTTAGACTACACCGCTAATAGCGCAGAAGCCTTAGGTAAAAATTTAGGCGATGACCTAGCCGAAGGCAAACCCACCTTACCATTGATTTACGCCATGCAACAAGCCCCGAAAGAAAAAGCTCAAATCATTATTGATGCGATTAAAAATGGCACGCGTGATTCGTTTCAAGCCGTTTATAACGTTGTTAAAAATACTCAGGCAATTGAAGATACCTTACAACGCGCCGATGAAGAAGCGAATAAAGCCATTCTTGCCTTAGAGGTTTTAAAGCAATCCCCCTATAAATCAGGCTTAATTTCACTGGCAAAGTTTGCGGTTCAACGAGATTATTAATAAAAACATTGTGGGCTAATTTTCAGTGTGATATGGTGCAATTTTGTATTTTTTAAAGGAATCAAACAATGGCACAATGGCGTAATGTTGCAAAAGCATTTGCTTTAGGCGATGGGCATATCAGTCAAAAAGAAGTAACGGTTTTAAGAGACCAAATTTTTGCAGACGATCATATTTCAAAAAGCGAACTCGATTTTTTGAAAGAAATTAAAGCCGAGGCAAAAAGCGCGGTACAGTTGTTGGATGAGTTGATTGCAGACTGTGAAGCCGCCATCAAATAATTGTCTTCAAAAGAAATCCTAATAATTCATGCCGATTTATTAGGGTTTTTACTTTCTTCCCACAGTTTTCGCCCGTTGACCCACATATTTTTAGCCGATGATTTCATATCTGGAATTTCTAAATCGGGGAATAAAAAAGGACGAATCAAATACTCCCCTAACATTAAAACTCCCGTGCCTAACAACATGCCAACCCCTGTATAAATTGCCCACCATGATACAGGCGCATAAAATGCTAATACAATACAAACCACACTATTAAACGCAAAATAGCCTGTCCACATTTTTGTTAAGGTTCGACAGTATTCTGCAATTCCTACGGGGAAATCCTCATATTCCAAGCGCACAAACCGTTCTATTAAGGAGGGTGCATGGTTTTTTAATAAGGTTTTTCCAAAAAAGTATAACAAAATACACTGCATTAAAATTGGCATCAACTTTGCTGTCAACGTTTGAAAAAACACTAACCCTGTTAATAAAACCAAAATAAGACTTATTTTCAACCATCGTTCGGCTAATGCTTGGGTTGTAAACGCTTGGTAGCCATAAAAACTAATAATAAGCATCGGCGCAACCCAAACCTGCCCTTGTTGCACCCCTTGATAAACTAAATAAGGGTACATCACTAAAACCAGCGACACAGAAATAGAAATCAGCGCTTTTAACATTTTATTTCACGCGATTTTCATCAATAAATTTAGCCAAGTCATTCAAGGATGCAAAAATGGCTTGATTTCGTTCATCTTCCGAGGTGATTTTAATGCCATAACGTCGATCTAATAACACCGCAATTTCCAAGGCATCAATTGAATCCAACCCCAAGCCTTCACCAAACAGCGGCTCTGTTACCACAATTTCATTCATGGTGACATCTTCCAAATGCAAGCCCTCAATTAATAACGTTTTTAATTCATCAATCAGTTTTTCAGACATATTTTTT
>JAGLEW010000001.1 GCA_023144875.1 Methylococcales bacterium | reverse complement strand
ATCACCGAGGTTTTTTTTGATGTTAAAATCAAAGAAAATAAAGGGGACGCGACCCTTTTTATTGATGCCCTGTAATACCTTACTGTACGATAATATCCTTTAAAACGAGCGCCTTCTGAAATATTGTAAGGTTGAATAGTTTTTTCAAAAAAAGGGTTTGTGACCTATCTGGACTTGACACGTATGCTTTTATATTTTTGCATCTCATTTTGGTGAATATATGAAGTTGATTTTATTAGTAAATGAATAAAATAACTAGAAACCTTTTAAAATTAAAGGGTTGCATATTTTAAAATACTATTTCAACTGAACTTATTATGTTTGACGGAGGTATTGTTCATCCCTCAATGTTGAATAATTATTGGGGGAAGAGCAGTCAAGAGTTTTGTGGATGTAGAGCAATTTTTTGGGTGTTTTATGTGGGATAGACGAAAAAAATATTAAAAAGTCTTGAATGGCAAGAATAGCTAATGTATCATAATCAGTTCTTTAAGGTTTGAATAGGTCAGTGGCTCAATTGGTAGAGCAGCGGTCTCCAAAACCGCAGGTTGTGGGTTCGAGTCCCTCCTGGCCTGCCATTCAAATCTCGTCAAAAAATCATCTATTACCCTAATTATTTAAAACATGAGTGTACAGGCCTCTGCGGAAGAAACAACAAATGTGCTTGATATTATTAAGCAAATTATCGCTATCCTCCTTGTTGTTGCTGGTATGGCCGCATTTTATTATTTCTCTGAAATTTTATTACTATACCGAGTTTTAGCATTGGTTGTTGTGGTTGCTTTAGCAATCGGCTTATTCTTTACAACGGGTGCAGGACAAAATATTTGGGTTTTTATGCTAGAAGCCAAATTAGAGGTAAGAAAAGTAGTTTGGCCTACACGAGAAGAGACCATTCGGACGACCTTATTGGTTTTTGGAATGGTTTTTTTGGTTGGATTAGGCTTGTGGTTACTTGATATGTTTCTTTTTTGGGGAATACGTCTCTTGACAGAACAAGGATAAACAATGGCTTTACGTTGGTATGTAGTGCATGCTTACTCTAATTTTGAGGGTAAGGTTAAACAGGCTTTGGAAGAGCGAGTCGAGAGAGAAGGACTACAGGAATATTTTGGTAAAATTCTTGTTCCAACCGAGGAAGTGGTTGAAATGCGCATGGGACAGCAGCGTAAAAGTGATCGCAAATTTTTTCCAGGTTATGTGTTAGTTCAAATGCAATTAACCGATGAAACATGGCATCTTGTTAAAGATATTCCCAGAGTCTTAGGTTTTATTGGTGGAACATCGGATAAACCTGCACCAATTTCAGATAAAGAGGCGAATTTAATTTTAAGCCGAGTGGAAGAAGGGGTAAATAAGCCGCGTCCAAAAGTGTTATTTGAAGTTGCAGAAGTGGTTCGAATTATTGATGGTCCTTTTAAAGATTTTAATGGTAATATTGAAGAAGTTAATTATGATAAGAATAAATTAAAGGTTTCTGTCTTAATTTTTGGACGAACAACGCCCGTAGAATTGGAATTTTCTCAGGTTGAAAAAAGTTAATACTATTTAAAAGAATTTAAATAATCTCTATTTTTCGAAATAGAGATTTTTGTTTTTTGGGGAGCTGATAAAGCGATTGTACCCATTTTGGAGTAAATAATGGCGAAAAAAATACAAGCTTATATTAAGTTGCAAGTTAAAGCAGGTGAGGCAAATCCAAGTCCTCCTGTTGGTCCTGCTCTAGGGCAACATGGTGTAAATATTATGGAGTTTTGTAAAGCATTTAATGCTAAAACTCAAAATGTTGAAAAAGGATTGCCAATTCCTGTTGTGATTACTGTTTATAGTGATAGAAGCTTTACTTTTATTACCAAAACACCACCAGCGGCTGTTTTATTATTAAAAGCAGCAGGCCTTAAAAAAGGTAGCGGAACTCCAAATACAGTAAAAGTTGGTAAGGTAACACGGGCGCAATTGGAAGAAATCGCAAAAACCAAAATGGAAGATTTAAATGCTGCTGATTTAGAAGCCGCTGTAAAAACAATTGCAGGCAGTGCGATGAGCATGGGTCTTGATGTGGAGGGTCTCTAAATGGCACTGTCTAAAAAAGCAAAACTAATACAAGAAAAAGTTGATATTACCAAACAATACACTGTGGCAGAAGCTGTGGCTGTATTGAAAGAATTTACCTCAACTAAATTTAATGAAGCCATTGATGTGAGTATTAATTTAGGTATTGATGCGCGTAAATCAGATCAAAATGTTCGTGGGGCTACTGTCTTACCGAATGGAACGGGAAAAACCGTTCGAGTCGCTGTTTTTACGCAGGGGCCTAATGCCGATATTGCAAAAGAAGCAGGTGCGGATATTGTTGGTATGGAAGATTTAGCGGATCAAGTTAAAAAAGGCGAAATGAATTTTGATGTGGTGATTGCTTCCCCTGATGCGATGCGTGTCGTGGGTCAATTAGGTCAAATATTAGGTCCTCGTGGTTTAATGCCTAATCCGAAAGTTGGAACGGTAACACCTGATGTTGCAACTGCGGTTAAAAATGCAAAAGCAGGGCAAGTGCGTTATCGAAATGATAAAGGTGGCATTATTCATTGTACGATAGGAAAAGTTTCTTTTGAGGCAGATGCTATTTTACAAAATTTAGAAGCCTTATTAGCTGATTTGCAAAAAGCAAAACCTTCTTCTGCTAAAGGCATTTATTTGAAAAAAATTGGGTTGTCATCAACAATGGGACCTGGTTTATCAATAGATATGGCAAGTTTTAACGATTGATTTTAGTAAAAACTTTGGGTTGTTGATTTATCGACAGTCGTCAAAGACCGTAGGCGTATAATTTTTTATACTTAATGTAACCTACGCAGATAGAAACTCAAGCTGATTTTTTTGGTGAGAGGGACTGTGGAGCATTCGTAAAGAATGTGATTTATTCATTCTAAGGTAACTTAGAACATTATCGGAGATAAATGTGGCATTAATATTGGATGACAAAAGAGCTGTCGTCGAAGAAGTTGCTGCAATCGCCGCGCAAGCACATTCTGCTGTTGCAGCAGAATATCGAGGGTTAACCGTAACAGAATTAACTGAATTACGGAAAACAGCGAGAGAAACAGGTGTCTACCTGCGTGTGGTTAAAAACACGCTGGCAAGACGTGCTGTTGCTGGAACCGAGTTTGAATGTATGCAGGAAGGACTTGTGGGTCCATTAATTCTTGCATTTTCAATGGAAGATCCAGGATGTGGTGCGCGTTTGATTAGCGATTTTGCTAAAGAGCATGACAAATTAATTACAAAAGTTGTGGCAATAGGCGGTCAAGTCTATGATGCATCGGAGTTGAAAAAACTGGCTAGTTTACCGAACCGCGATCAAGCGTTAGGTATGTTAATGTCGGTGATGAAAGCACCAGTTGAAAAATTTGTTCGTACATTGGCAGAACCTAATGCAAAAATGGTTCGCACAATCGCAGCGATTAAAGACCAAAAAGAAGCGGCGTAAGCCCTATATTTATTTTATTATAGCTCTTAATAAAATTTAAGAGTTGATTGAAACAGAGGAATACAAAAATGGCACTTTCACAAGAAGAAATCTTGGAAGCAATCTCAGGCTTAACCGTTATGGAAATTGTTGATTTAATTTCAGCAATGGAAGAAAAATTCGGTGTATCAGCCGCCGCAGCTGTTGCTGTTGCAGCACCTGCAGCAGGAGATGCGGGTGCATCTGCCGCAGAACAAACGGAATTTGATGTAATTTTAACATCATTTGGAGCCACTAAAGTTGCGGTTATTAAAGCCGTTCGCGCAATTACAGGGTTAGGCTTGAAAGAAGCTAAAGCCGCTGTAGAGGGTGCTCCAACACCTATTAAAGAAGCGGTTAGTAAAGCGGATGCTGAAGAAGTTGTTAAAACACTTGAAGAAGCTGGCGCAACTGCCGAAATTAAATAAAGATCGACAAAAACTAAAGGCTTAAACCTTTATAGTTGGGCTGGTGGCTTTTTGTCATCGGCCTTTTACTGTTTGTAACAAACCGTATAATCACCCTTGACGAGAAGGTATATAGAGCAATATGACCTATTCTTTTACCGAAAAAAAGCGTATCCGTAACAATTTTGGAAAAAGTACTGAAGTACTTGATGTCCCTTATCTATTAGCGACCCAAATTAACTCCTATGCAAGTTTTTTGCAAGCAAATTTAAAACCTGAAAAACGTGGGGATGTAGGGCTACATGCTGCTTTTTCAAGTGTTTTTCCTATTGTCAGCCATTCAGGTTATGCGGTATTGGAATATGTTAAGTACCGTCTAGGGGAGCCTGTTTTTGACGTAAAAGAATGCCAGCAGCGAGGAGCTACGTTTGCAGCACCGCTGAAAGTGCTGGTCAGATTGGTTATTTATGATAAAGAAGCCTCGGTCAATGCAAAGATTGTCAAGGATATTCGTGAGCAAGAAGTTTACATGGGTGAACTTCCTTTGATGACGGATAACGGTACGTTTGTTATCAATGGTACAGAGCGTGTTATTGTTTCACAACTACATCGTTCACCAGGCGTATTTTTTGATCATGACAAAGGCAAAACCCATTCATCAGGGAAGTTATTGTTTAATGCAAGGGTCATTCCTTATCGTGGCTCATGGTTAGATTTTGAATTTGATCATAAAGATGCGGTTTATGTGCGTATTGACCGACGACGCAAGATTCCTGCCACTATTTTACTGCGTTCATTAGGTTACGATAACGAAGAAATGATCAAAATTTTCTTCGAAATGAATAAATTTACTTTGACCTCAGAGAAAATAAATTTTCATTTTATTCCAGAGCGATTACGGGGTGAAATGGCGGCTTTTGATATTAAGGATGGTGATAAGGTTCTTATTGAGGAAGGTCGAAGAATTACAGCGAAACATACGCGCCAATTAATTAAATCAAAGTTATCAACCATTGAGGTTCCTAACGAATACCTATATGGAAAAATTTTAGGACACAATGTTGTTGATGAAGCAAGCGGTGAGCTATTAGCGAGTGCTAATGATGAGTTAACGGAAGAACTGCTTGATAACTTAATGGCAGCAGGTGTTAAAGAAATTAATACCTTATACGTTAATGATTTAGACAGAGGGGCTTATATTTCGAATGCGATGCGGTTAGATGTAACCACAAATCGTTTGGAAGCACTGGTTGAAATTTATCGTATGATGCGCCCAGGTGAGCCGCCTACCAAAGAATCGGCTGAAAATTTATTTGAAAATTTATTTTTTACTGAAGATCGTTATGATTTATCGGCTGTTGGACGGATGAAGTTTAACCGCAGGCTGGATCAAGATGAAGAAGGGCAAGGTGGAACACTTAGTAAAAACGATATTATTGGCGTTTTAAAAGAATTGATTAATATTCGTAATGGTAACGGTTCTGTCGATGATATTGATCATCTAGGCAATAGACGGGTTCGTTCTGTTGGGGAAATGATTGAAAATCAGTTTCGTGTTGGTTTAGTTCGTGTTGAGCGTGCGGTCAGAGAACGTTTAACATTAGCGGATTCTGAAGGTTATATGCCTCAGGAAATTATTAATGCAAAACCTGTTTCAGCTGCAGTAAAAGAATTTTTTGGCTCAAGCCAATTATCGCAATTTATGGATCAAAATAATCCATTGTCACAGGTGACACATAAGCGTCGAGTTTCTGCTTTAGGGCCTGGTGGTTTGGCGCGTGAACGTGCTGGGTTTGAAGTGCGAGATGTTCATGCAACCCATTATGGTCGCGTGTGTCCCATTGAAACGCCTGAGGGGCCAAATATTGGCTTGATTAATTCGCTGTCGGTTTATGCACGAACTAATTCCTATGGCTTTTTGGAAACGCCTTATCGTCAGGTGATTGATGGAACTGTGACGAATACGGTTGATTATTTGTCTGCTATTGAAGAAGGCGAATATGTAATTGCACAAGCCAGTGTAAATATGGATAAGAATAATCAACTTGTCAAGGGGCTGGTTTCTTGTCGACATAAGGATGAATTTACGCTTGCACCATCAGAATCTGTGCAATATATGGATGTTTCTTCAAAGCAGATTGTATCGGTTGCCGCGTCTATTATTCCATTTTTAGAGCATGATGATGCGAATAGAGCGCTGATGGGTTCGAACATGCAGCGTCAGGCAGTGCCAACATTACGGGCTGAAAAGCCTCTGGTTGGGACGGGAATGGAACGAGTAGTCGCAAAAGATTCAGGGGTTGCGGTTGTGGCAACTCGTGGTGGTATTGTTGAGGCGGTTGATGCGGGACGTGTTGTGATTCGTGTGAACAATGATGAAACGGTTGAGGGTATTCCTGGGGTCGATATTTATAATTTAATAAAATATACTCGATCAAATCAAAATACTTGTATCAATCAAAAACCATTGGTTCGATTAGGTGATCGTGTTAATTCAGACGATATTTTGGCGGATGGCCCTTCAACGGATTTAGGTGAATTGGCGCTGGGGCAAAATATGCTTATCGCGTTTATGCCTTGGAATGGTTATAACTTTGAAGATTCGATTTTAGTGTCTGAACGTGTGGTAAAAGAAGACCGTTTTACAACTATTCATATTGAAGAAAAAACCTGTGTAGCAAGGGACACAAAACATAGCCCTGAAGAAATCACCGCTGATATTCCGAATGTCAGTGAGGATGCATTATCTAAATTAGATGAGTCAGGAATCGTTTATGTTGGTGCTGAAGTTAAAGGTGGCGATATTTTAGTGGGTAAAGTAACCCCTAAAGGTGAGACGCAATTAACTCCTGAAGAAAAATTATTAAGAGCAATTTTTGGTGAAAAAGCGGCGGATGTTAAAGATACTTCTTTAAGAGTACCAGGTAGTGTTCGTGGAACGGTAATTGACGTACAGGTTTTTACCCGTGATGGTGTAAAAAAAGATAATCGTGCGCTAGAAATAGAAACGGAAGAAATTCAACGTTATAGAAAAAACCTGGATGATCAGTTAAAAATTGTTGAAAAAGATATATATGCGCGGGTTGCTGATTTATTATTGGGGCAAATAATTGTTTCAGGGCCTGGTAAAGTGACTATCATGAAACCAATTACGCAAGCTTATTTAGATGAATTGCGTTATTCCACATGGTTGGAAATTAAAGTAGAAGATGAAGAGGTTAATCTTCAGGTTGAAAAAGTCGAAGGTCAGATTGAGCAGCAGCGTAAAGAATTTGATGAGAAGTTTGAAATAAAACGCAAAAAAATTACGATGGGTGATGATTTAGCACCAGGTGTGTTAAAAATGGTGAAAGTCTATTTAG